>NZ_JBHXQY010000047.1:0-50692 GCF_042716955.1 Nocardiopsis sp. NPDC058631
TTTTTGTTGTCGTTGGGTGAGGTGTTTGTTCGTGGTGTGGGGGTGGATTGGTCGGGGTTGTTTGTGGGTGGTGTGCGGGTGGGGTTGCCGTCGTACGCGTTCGAGCGTCGGCGGTTCTGGTTGGGGGAGCGCCACCGGCAGGCCGACACTGCTTCGTTGGGTCTGAGTGCGACGGGTCATCCGCTGTTGGGCGCTGGGGTGGAGGTGGCCGGCGGCGGTGAGGTGTTGTTCACCGGTCGGTTGTCGGTGCGTACGCATCCGTGGTTGGCCGAGCACCGGGTGGCGGGGCGTGTGGTGGTGCCGGGTGCGGTTCTGGTGGAGTCGGTGGTGCGGGCGGGGGACGAGTTCGGGGCCACGGTTGTGGAGGAGCTCTCCGTGGTGGCGCCGTTGGTGCTGCCCGAGCAGGGCGGTGTGCTGGTGCAGGTGCGGGTGGGTGAGGCCGACGAGGAGGGTTCCCGCCCGGTGACGGTGCACTCGCGGCCCGAGTCCCGCGACTCGGCCGACTGGACCCTCACCGCACGCGGAACCGTGGGCGCCGCGGCTCCCGAACCGGTCCCCGACCTGGCGCAGTGGCCTCCCCCCGGGGCGGTCCCCGTCGGCCCCGCCGCCCCCGAGGAGGACGAGGAGGACGGCTCCGCTCCCCGGACCCGTACCTGGACCGACGGAGAGGCCCTCCTGGTCGAGGCCGAACTCCCCGCCGGCCTGCACGAGGACGCCTCCTCGTACGTCCTGCACCCGGTGCTGCTCGAAGCGGTGCGCCGGACGGCAGCCGAGGCCGGCACCGCCACCGGCGACGACACCTGGTCCGCCCAGGAGTGGACGGGGGTCCGGTTCACCGCCTCCGGAGCGGTCGCGGTGCGGGCGCGCCTGACCCGGACGGACAAGGGCCTGTCCGCGGTGCTCCACGACAGGGCGGGCGGACCCGTGGCCGTGGTGGACTCCCTGCCTCCCCTCCTGCCCGCCGCCGACCGCCCGGGCCCCGGGAACCCGCGCGGTCACGACGCGCTCTTCTCCCTCGGCTGGTCCCACCGGCCCCTCCCCTCACACGTGCGCACACCGCGCTGGGCGCTGCTGCCCGCTCCCTCCGCGACGCCGGGGACCATGGCCGGCCTGCCGGACGCCGAACCCTTCGCCGACGTCGCCCAGATCGCCGCCGGGGACACCGTGCCGGACCTGGTCCTGCTGCCGGTCCCCCCGGTCGACGGCATCGGGACGGCCGACCGTGTGCGGGCCCTGGTCCACGGCACCCTCGACGTCCTGCGGTCCTGGCTCGCCGAGGACGCGCTCGCCGACGCACGACTGGTCGTGGTGACCAGCGGAGCCGTGGGCGACACCGTGACCGACCCCGGCGCCGCCGCGGTCTGGGGCCTGCTGCGCTCAGCCCAGTCCGAGGCACCCGAGCGGTTCGTCCTGGTCGACACGGACGGCGGCCCCGCCTCGGCCGAGGCCCTGCCCGCGGCGGTGGCCTCCGGAGAACCCCAGATCCTGCTCCGCTCGGGCACGGCCCGGGTGCCCCGGGTCGGACAGGTCCCCCCGGACACGGGCCGCGCGCCCGTGCCCGCCACCTGGGACACCCGTGGGACCGTCCTGGTCACCGGCGGAACCGGCGCCCTGGGCGCACTCGTCGCACGCCACCTGGTCGCCGAGCACGGAGTGGGGCACCTGCTGCTGCTCAGCAGGCGTGGCGAACAGGCCCCGGAAGCCGCAGCCCTGCGCGCGGAACTGGAGGGCATGGGCGGGACGGTGGACATCGCCGCCTGCGACGTCGCCGACCGGGACTCCCTGGCCAAGGCACTCGCCCAGATTTCGGGGGACCACCCGCTCACCGGAGTGGTGCACACCGCCGGCGTCCTCGACGACGGCGTCCTGACCGGCCTGACCCCGGAACAGGTCGACCGCGTCCTGCGTCCGAAGGTGGACGCGGCCTGGAACCTGCACGAGCTCACGCTGGGCGCCGACCTGACGGCGTTCGTGCTGTTCTCGTCGATCGCCGGGGTGATCGGAGGGCCCGGCCAGGCCAACTACGCCGCCGCCAACGCCTTCCTGGACTCCCTGGCCCGGCACCGGGCCGACCGGGGCCTGGCCGCGACCTCGCTGGCCTGGGGCCTGTGGAAACAGGAGACGGGAATGACCGGGCACCTGGGGGAGATCGACCTCAACCGCATCGCACGCGCGGGCTTTCGCCCCGTGCGCTCCGAGGACGGCACGGCCATGCTCGACGCGGCGCTCGCGCTGGGGGAACCCGCTCTGGTGGCCGCACCGATGGACCTGTCGGTGCTGCGCGAGCACCCCGACCGGATCCCGCTCGTCCTGACCGGCCTGGCACGGCGGACCGTCCGCCACGCGGCGCGCAACGCCGAGTCCGGGCGCAGGCGCCTGGCCGCGCTCCTCCAGGGAAGGGCGGAGCACGAACAGCTCCGGATCGTCCTCGACGCCGTCCGGACCGAGGTGGCCGAGGTCCTCGGCCACACCGACCCCGGCGCGTTGGCCTCCTCGTCGCCCTTCCCCGAGCTGGGCTTCGACTCCCTGACCTCCGTCGAGCTGCGCAACCGCCTGGAGTCGGCCGCCGGGCTGCGGCTGGCGCCCACCGTCGTCTTCGACCACCCCACGCCGGGCGACCTGGCCGCCTACCTGCGCACCCGGCTGGTGGAGACCTCCTCCCGCGCGGACGGACCCACGCGCGCGGCGGTCGACTTCGCCGCCGAGATACACCTGCCCGACGACATCCGGCCGCGGGGCGGGGCCGTCCCCGTGGACGGGGAGCCGCGGGAGGTCCTGCTGACCGGCGCCACCGGGTTCCTGGGCGCCTTCCTGCTCCGCGACCTCATGCGGACCACCCGGGCCCGGATCCACTGCCTGGTGCGGGGCGCCGACGAGGCCGCCGCCTCCGAGCGCCTGCGCGAGAACCTGCGGTGGTACCGCGTCTGGGACGAGGTGGACCCCGACCGGTTGCAGGTCGTCCCCGGAGACCTCGCCGCCCCGCTCCTGGGCCTGGGCGAGGAGCGCTTCGACGCGCTGTCCGCCACCGTGGACGCCGTCTACCACGCCGGGGCCGCGGTCAACTGGCTCCTTCCCTACGGCGAACTGCGTGCGGTCAACGTCGGCGGGGTCAGGGAGGTCCTGCGGCTCGCCACCCGCCACCGCACCGTCCCCGTCCACCACGTCTCCACCACCGGTGTGTTCTCACCCGAGCCCGCCACGGAGGCGGTGGGCCGGGACCTCCCCTCGGTCAGGACCACCGACCGCACCGGACCGGGGGAGGCGCTGCCCACCGGCTACGTCCAGAGCAAGTGGGTCGCCGAGCAGGTCATCGGCCTCGCCAGGGAACGGGGGGTCCCGGTCACCGTCTACCGCGTCGACGTGATCTCCGGCGACCAGGTGAACGGGGCCTGCCAGACCCGGGACTTCGTCTGGCTGAGCCTGCGCGGACTCCTCCAGGCGGGGTGCGTGCCGCGCTCGCTCACCGGCGAGGTCCACCTGACCCCCGTGGACTACGCCGGCGCCGCCATCGTGCACCTGTCCCGCGACCCCCGGTCCCGAGGACGCGACTTCCACCTGTACAACCGGGCCGGTGTGGGTTTCGCGGAACTCGTCCACCGCCTGGGCGAGCGCGGGTACCGGCTGGAGGAACTGGACCGCGGAACGTGGAGGGAGCGTGTCCGTGCGGACCGGGGCAACGCGATGAACCCGCTGCTGGACTCCTTCGAGCTGATGGCGGTGGACTCCACCGTCCGCTTCCCGGGCTTCGACACCTCCGAGACCGACGAGGTGCTGTCGGGGGCCGGTATCCGGTGCCCGGAACCGACCGCGGACCTCATCGACAAGTACGTGGACTTCTTCGTCGGAACCGGCTACTTCCCGCCGGTCCCGGAGCCGGGGGCCTGAAGCCGCGGGCCCCACACACACCGCATAGGAAAGGACGGACATGGAGAGAACCTGGTTTCGCAGGCTCGCGCCGCCCGTGGACGGCGGCGTCCGCCTGATCTGCTTCCCGCACGCGGGGGGCGCGTCCAGCTACTACGTCCCGCTCGCCCGCCGCCTCACCGCCTCCGGCGTCGAGGTGGCGGGAGTGCAGTACCCCGGCAGGCAGGACCGGCGGTCCGAACCCGGTGTGGGCGACATCGTCGAGTTGGCCGGGATGGTCGCCCGTGCCCTGACCGCGCAGGAGCCCGACCGCCCCTACGCCTTCTTCGGGCACAGCATGGGGGCGCTGGTCGCCTACGAGACCGTGCGCCACCTGGTGCGTCGGGGGGCTCCCCCGCCCGTGCGGCTGTTCGTCTCCGGGCGCGCCGCCCCGGGGCTCGGGCCGACCGCGGCCGACCGGCACGCGGACGAGGAGGAACTGGTCGCGCACGTGCGCGAACTCGGCGGCACGGCCGAGGCGGTGTTCGACGACCCCGACCTGCGCGCGATGGTCATGCCCGCCCTGCGGTCCGACTACCGCGCGCTGCGCACCTACGCGTGGGCGCCCGGGGAACCCGTGAAGGTGCCCATGACGATGCTGGTCGGCAACGCCGACCCGGTGGCGCCGGTGGACCTGGTCCGCTCATGGAGCGGGCACAGCGCCCTGCCGGCCCGGATGGAGGTCTTCGCCGGAGGCCACTTCTTCCTCGACCACGCGCTGGAGGAGGTGGCCGAACTGGTCGTCGCGGACCTGGACGCGCTGCTTCCCGCCCGCGCCGACCGGAGGGGGAGCGCCGTATGAGCGGCGAGGTCCTGGCGAACGTACGCGAGTTCGCCGCACGGCACCTGGTGCCCCGGCAGGAACTCCTGGACTCCCTGGAGCCCGCGCCCCTGCCGGTGTACGGGGAGTTCGCCCGGACGGGGGCGGCCAACTGGTGGCTGCCCAAGGAGTACGGCGGACTGGGGCTCTCGCTCGCGGACGGCGTCGACATCACCAGCGAGCTGTCCTACGGCGACGCGGGGGCCGCCTTCACCCTCTTCATCTCGATCCTCGGCACCACGATGGTCGAGTTGTACGGCTCCGACGAGCTCAGGGAGCGCTACCTCGCACCGATGGGGGAGCGGGGCTCGTTCTGCGCGACGCTGGGCAGCGAGATGGCCGCCGGCAGCGAGCTGGCCAACATCGGGACGACGGTGACGCGGGCCGGGGACGAACTGGTCCTCACCGGGGAGAAGTACTTCTCCACCAACGCCGGGTTCGCGGACTTCCTGGTCGTCATCGCCCGCTCGTCCACCGATCCCCACTCCTACGGGGCGATCGTGGTGCCCCGTGACACGCCCGGGGTCCATGTCGTCAAGCGCTGGGACATGATCGGCCTGCGCTCCTCGGGGACCTACCAGGTGAGCCTGCGGGAGTGCCGGGTCCCCGTGGGCAACGCGCTGGCCGGCCCGGGGCTGCGCCTGCTGGAGATCGGGCTCAACGCGAGCCGGATCCTGATCGCGACCACGGCCCTCGGGATCTCCCGCCGGATCCGGGACCTGTGCCTGGAGTACGCCCGTGACAAGACGCTCAGGGGCGCCCCGCTGGCCGCCAACCCCGTGTTCGCCGCGAAGCTCGGGCAGATGGAGATGCAGATCGACGTGATGCGCAGCCACTGCCGGGCCGCGGCACGCGAGTTCGACGAGATCAGGGAGTCCCCCGACGCGGCGGCGCGCCTGGCCCGCCAGGGCACGGTCAAGCAGGCGGTGACCGCCAAGATGTTCTGCGGCCAGACGGGGTGGCAGGTGGCCGACAGCGGTTCGCAGATGTTCGGCGGCCTGGGCTACACACACGAGTCGCCCATCGGAAAACTCATGCGTGATATGCGTTATATCTCGATTGTCGAGGGTGGGGACGACGTGTTGCGGGAACTCGTGTACAAGCGATATGTCGTGCCCGGGGGGCGCAGGGCCTGAGTGGTTCTCTCAAATTTCGGCCGGCTGGTGGCCGGATCCGGACCGTGCGCAAATATAGGCGTACGGTCCTTTTGTTTCTTCTCGTGATTGACTGATTGCTTTATGTGATGCTTTATTCGCGTCTTGTTCTGGTGGAGTCGCAGGTCAGGGGCTTTCGTCTTGCTCTCGCGTGGCTGGTGTGGCTGGCGTTGAAGTGGGATTGGTCCTGGACGGGCGTATCGGGGCGCCTGGTGGCATCGATGTCGTGCTTGCGCATAAGGCGACGAAAGGTCTATAAACTTGGGTGATGGTCCCTAACGGTGTGACCCGTGAGCGCGGGTTCGACATGATCTGGACGGGGGTGGGGCAGCGCGTTCGTGTTCGTGCGTCACCGCTGGTCAGTCGCCTGGGGATGGGGTGCGGCGATCTCGCCTGGGGGTGTTTTGACCGATGTGCCCTCACATGTCTTCTCTGTCCGGTGCGCCGATAGTTTGATATTCAACTTTCTGTGGATCGGTGTGCCGGTCGACCCGTTCGCGCGGAAGGTGTGCGTGATCTTTCGGATTCGGTGTCGACGGCAGGGGGTCGGAGGAGTTCCGAGATGGGAAGTATCGGCTGAGGCGAATTACCGGCACCCATTGATGAGGAGTTGTTTTGCGATTTCAGGTACTTGGTCCCTTGGAGTTGACAGGCCGGGAGGGGCGGGTCGCTCTGGGCGGGATCAAGCAACGGGCGACCCTCGGATTCCTTCTGCTGAACGCCAACCGCGTCGTCGCCACGAGCCGGTTGGTCGAGGCCCTGTGGCCGACGGGCGCCGCCCCCGTGACCGCGCGCAAGATCCTCCAGAACGCCGTGTGGGGCCTGCGGGGGGAACTGTCCTCGCACGGGCTGCACACCGGGTCCGTCGCCCTGGTGACACAGACGCCCGGTTACATGCTGCGCGTCGACGTCGACGACGTCGACCTGCACGTCTTCCAGCAGAAGTTCGCCGAGGGCCGGGCGGAGCTGGTCTCGGGCTCCCCCGAGCGGGCGGCCGGCATCCTCAAGCAGGCGCTGGACCTGTGGCGCGGGCCGGTCCTGTCCGACCTCGTCGAGGTGGGGCTCTCCTGGCCCGAGCTGGCCACCGCGCAGAAATCGCGCCTGGACGCCCTGGAGGACTACTTCCAGGCCGAACTCGACTGCGGCCGGCACCGTGCCGTGCTGGGTCGGCTGGAGGCCCAGGTGGAGGAGGAACCGCTGAGGGAGGGCTTCTCCGGGCAGCTGATGACCGTGCTCTACCGGTGCGGACGCCAGGCCGAGGCGCTCAACGTCTACGGCCGGGTCCGCCAGGCCCTGGTCGAGGAACTGGGCCTGGAACCGGGGCGCGGCCTGCAGGAGCTCCAACGGGCGATCCTCAAGCAGGACCCCTCGCTGCAGCTCCCCGCCCCGCAGGAGCGGCGCGCACCGGCCCCGGCCCTCAGCGGCGGATCCGGGTGGGGCCGGGGAGAGGAGCCCGTCCGGGCACGGAACCGGACAGCCGCCGCCGGCCCCGGGCCGACCCGCCCCGCGGAACCGGATCCCACCCGCCGGGCCGAACCCGCCTCCAGCGTCCTGCTGGTGCGAGCCGACCCTGTGCGGGAAGGGGGCCGGGCGGCGTACTCGGAGCGGGTACGCGGGCTGGTGGCCGAGCGGATGCACGCGGGCGTGCGGCGTTTCGCGGGCAGGGTGGCGGAGCACGGAGAGGGCTCCTGGCTGGTGGTGTTCGACGGCGCCGCGGGCGCAGGCCCCGCGGACCACGCGGTGCGGGCCGTCCGTGCGGCGGTCGCGGTCGTCGAAGGAGGGGCGCCGGCCGGTGTGCACCTGAGCGCGGCCGTGGCCACGGCCGGGAGCGGGGACGGCGTCGACGCGCTGGCGGCGCGGTGCCAGGAGATGCTCGGCGCCGCCTCCACCGGGCGGATCCGGGTGTGCGACAGGACCCGGGAGGCCACGCGGGCCGAGGTGGACTACGCCCCCGGCGGGGACGGCCGCACCGGTTGCTGGTCCGTGCGCCGGGCGCGGGCCGCGCGCGGCGCCGGGGAGGGGACCCCGGTGGGCGCCGGGGGGCACCAGCCCGAACTGCTGTTCCTGAGCGGGTTGCTGGACTGGGTCCGGCAGTACCGTACGCCCCATCTGGTGACTCTCCTGTGGGAGTCGGAGGACGATCGCGATCGCCTCCTCGCGGAGTTCGAACACTGCTTCGCACAGCAGGCCTGGGACGCCCGGATCCTCATGGGGAGGGCCTTCGCGGCGAGCCGGTCGGACCCGGCGGGCTCCCTCCCCGCCGCGTGCCTGGGGGCGCTGCCCGGATGCGGTACGTCCTGCTCCGCGGCCCCGACGGGGACCATGGACATCGAGCGCCTCGTCCGCACGTTCTCGGCCCAGCCGGGGCAGGAGGGAGCGCCCGGGGCCACGCGGGCGAGCACACAGGAGCCCTGGGGGATGCTCCGCTACTTCCTCCTGGGCGCGGCGCACGACCGCCCCCTGGTCACCGTCTTCGACGACCTGCACCACGCCGCCGACCCCCTTCTGGAGTTCGTCGAGGAACTGGGGGAGGGCCCCTCCAGCGTCCCCCTGCTCGTGATCGCTGTGGCCCACGCGAAGCTGCTGCGCGACAGGCCCGGGTGGGGAGGAGGGGCCAACCGCTTCACCACCCTCACCATCGACACGGCCCGTGGTGCCGGGGCGGGTCTTCCCCGACCTCCGCTGACCGTGCCCTCCTTCGGGGCGTGACTCAGTGCAGCCCCTGCTTGCCGGGGACCCAGAAGGGCTTGGTGCGGATGTCGGTGCGCTCCCACCCCCTCATCCGCACGAGGTGGTCGCGGACCATCTGGCAGGTCCGGGCCTCGCCGGCGACGTAGGCGCGGCCAGGACGGTCGGGCAGCGGGGCCCCGGCCACCGCGGAGACCAGGTCGGCGGAGGCCGCGGGGGAGGAGCCGTCGCGGTGGGTCCGGTGGACGCGGATGGTGCCCGCGGCGGGGTGGGGGAGGGGGACGTCGTGCTCGGGCGACTCGCTCTGCGAGACCACGTGCGTGTCCACCCCGGGCGGCAGCGCCCGGATCATGGGGCCGAAGGCCGCCGACGCCGTCTCCTCGCCGACGAAGAGGAGGTAGGAGGGCGGGTCGGCGACGACGAAGTCGCCCATGGGCCCCCAGAAGACGACCTTGTCCCCCGGCCGTACGGTGCGGGCCCAGTTCAACCCGATCCCGTCACCCTCGTACAGGTGCACGCGGATCTCGAAGTAGCCCTCCTGTGCGGAGTGGTCCCAGATCGTGTAGGTCCGCAGTGTCTGGGACGGACGCAGGATGCCGTACAGCGACAGCGGGTCGTTGATCTCGATCCTGACGTGCTGCCCGGGTGTGTAGGGCCGTTCGGCCAGGGCCGGGGACTCCACGCGCACGCGTTGCAGGGAGGGCGTGACCAGTTCCGTCTCGGTCACGGTCCCCTCGTCGTTGAACTGCGAGAAGTGGCGGACCAGGGGGTTGCGGGAGGAACGGCGGGGCGAGGACGTGAGGTTCCTCTCCATCGGAGAACTCCAATCACACAGGGGGCGGTGCGTTCGACCGCCGTCCCGTCGCATCATACGCTAGACCTTATCATTTTAGTTAGTGGTTCTAGCGTGAGATAGGGTCTCTAGTATCAGTCACACGGTTCTGGTGGAGGTAGAGATGGCGGCACCGGCGATGAGCAGGCGCGAGCGGGTACGCGAAGCCACCCTGGTGGAGATCCGCTCGGTCGCCCACCAGCTACTGGTCCGCCAGGGCTCCGCGGCCGTCACGATCAACGCCGTGGCGCGGGAGATGGGGATGAGCGGGCCGGCGCTGTACCGCTACTACGCGAGCCACGAGGAACTGGTCGGGGCGGTGACCGCCGACTTCTACCAGGAGCTGGGCGAGGTGATGGAGAGGGCGCGCCACGCCCACTCCGAGGAGGACTCCTCCCGGCGGCTGCTGGGCATGTGCCGGGCCATGCGCGGGTGGGTGACCGCCCACCCGGCCGAGTTCGACTGGATGTTCGCCAGCCCGATCCCGGGGCCGGACCAGCCCGAGGCGCGGTCGCCCCGGCTCCTGGCCGGACTCGACTTCGAGCAGGTCTTCCTCGACGAGGTCGTGCGCCTGTGGGAGACGAAGCCCTTCGGGGTCCCGGCGACGGAGGACCTGCCCGACTCCCTGCGCGACCAGATGATCCGCTACTCCGGCCTCCTCGACGGCAGGCTCCCGCCCGGCGCCGCCCACGTCTTCCTGGGCTGCTGGATACGCCTCTACGGGCTGTTGTGCATGGAGGTGTTCAGACAGCTGGACTTCGCCTACTCCGATGTCACACCGATCTTCGAGAACTGCCTGGCCGACCTCTGCTCGACGCTGGGGCTGGAGTACGAACCCCCCGCGGGGCGCACGCCGGGCACCACCCCGTTCCCAGAGGAGACACAGTCGTGAGCAGAGCACAGGACCGCAGGTCCACCGGGTCCCTCTGGTGGGTCGCCGTCGCCGCCGCCCCGCTGGTGGGGCTGGCCTGGTGGGGAGTCGCACGGGCACTGGCGGTCCGCAGGGCGGGCGCGGACGGGACGTCGGAGGCCCTCGACCGGGGCCGCGCCGGGGCCGCACGCGCGCACGCACACGAAGGCCGGCGGCGCTGCGGGGACCGGGGGACCCGGCCGGAGTAGGCCGGGTCCGCGCTCACCCGCGGGTCCGCGGCGACGCGCCGCGATCCCCGCGCGCCGGGGCGCCGGGGCGCAGGCGGTGCACGGCCGGCACCAGGAGCAGCAGCACGGCGGCGGTGCCGAGCAGGACCGCCTGCGCCGCCGTGACCGCTGCCGGGCCGGTCGTTCCCGACACGGCGACGGCGGCACCGGCCAGACCGGCGACCACCGCCGTGGCCGTCGAGTCGCCGACGGCCATGGCGGACGTGGCCCCGCCCCGCTCGGCGTCCCCGGACAGGGCGAGCACGCTCGCGTTGAGGGCGGTGACCGCCAGGCTCGCCCCCAGACCGGTCAACCCCCAGCCCACGTAGGCGGCGGCCGACGCCGCGGGCCCGAGGCCGGCGGCGACCAGCCCCATCCCGCAGGCCTGGAGCACCAGGCCTGCCAGGACCATCCGGGCACGGTCCACCCGCGCCGCCCACGCCAGGCTGTGCACCACGCCGCCGACCGTGAACCCGACGACTCCGCAGGAGAGCACCGCGCCGGAGGCGGACAGGGAGTAGCCCCGCCCCTCGGCCAGGGCGAGCGGGACGACGAACAGCAGTCCCATCCACGGCCCCCCGACCAGCCCTCGCAACAGGACCGCCGACGGCAGGCCCCGGGCCAGGCGCAGAGCCCCCGGAGGGAACAGGGGGCGGGCGCCCAGCACGACGAGCGCCACCGACACCGCCAGGAGGGGGAGCGCGACCGCCGGAGCCAGGCCGGGCGCGGTCATGGCGGTGAGCACGCCCGTGCTCAACAGCGCGATCGGAGCGAGGCGGCCGCGCAGCGGTGCGGCCGTCCCACGGCCCAGCCCCCGCGCGTGGACGGCGGCCAGGGCCGGCCACACCGCCAACAGCATCGCGGCCTCCACGAACGGCACCGGGGCCAGGACCGCCCGCCAGCTCGCCGCGTCGGTGACCAGCCCGGCCATCGGCGGCCCCAGCAGCCCCGGTGCCGCCCAGCCCATGGAGACCAGGCCCAGGACCCGCCCCCGCCGCTCCTCCGCATAACAGGCTCCGACCAGGACGTACACCGATATCAGCGCCAGCCCCGCTCCCGCGCCCTGGAACAGGCGGCCCGCCAGGAGCCACCACGGGGTGAGGGCGGTGGCGCAGACGAGCAGGCCGCCCCCGTGCAGGACCGCGGACAGGACGAAGGTGCGCGCGGGACCGTACGTGGGGCACAGCCATCCGCCGACGGCCAGGGCGGCGAGCTGGGCCAGGGTGAACACGCCGAACACGAGGGCGTAGACGTGCCTTCCGCCCAGTTCGTCCAGCGCGGCCGGCATCAGCGTGGCGGTGGCGGTGGTCTCGAACGAGGCCACCACGACGGTGAGGACCAGGGCCGTGGTCAGCAGGTGCGGGCGCAGCGCCGGCGCGCCGCCGCCGGGGCCCTGGCGCTCCAGGTCCCCCTCCGCGCCCCCGTGCCCGCCGGAGCGGCTCACAGGCGCCACTCCATCCAGTCGATCGGGGCCAGACCGAGCCGTTCGCGCAGCTTCTCGATGTCGGCGCCCACGCGGATGCTCGGGAAGAACCCCTGGGCGGTGCGGATGACGGGTATCCGCAACGGCAGTTCGGCCTCGAACGCCTCCGCGGCGCGGCGCACGTCGGCGCAGCTGCGCTCGGCCGTCCCGCGGTCCGCCTCGAAGCCCGTCACGAGCTGCCGCAGGGCCCGGCTCTCGGGGAAGTCGGACAGCGCGGCCCACACCGCCACCTCGTGGCCCGCGCAGGGCGAGCGGTGGCCGGTGAGGATCAGCCTGCAGTAGACGATCGCGGTGTAGGCCTCCGCGGCGGACTCCAGACAGGTCCCCCAGTCGCCGTCGGCGAGCGCGGCCTCGGCGTCCCCCACCGCGGCCTGCACCTCGTCGACGAACACCCAGGCCGCCGGGGCCACCCGGGCCGCCATCCAGTGCGCGTCCTCGGCCCACTCGTCGTGCCTCATCGCCCACCCCGCCCCTCCAGCGCGGCCGTGACGGCCCCGCGGTCGATCTCGAACCCCCACAGCCCGGCCCTGATGCCCTCGACCGCCGCCGCGGTGTCGACCCCGCGGGCGTCGGGAACGTCCGCGGGCACGTCGGGCGCCCCTCGGTGGAGCGTCCCGTGGGCGGACAGGGTGTACTTCTCGCGGCCGATCCTGACCTCCCCGCTGCGGGGGTGCGGGACGAACCGGCACAGCGGCCACGGGTCCAGGTCGGGCAGGCCCAGCTCGGCGAGGAGCCCGGCGATCCCGGGACCGCCGCGGACGCGGACGGCCGCCGAGACGAGGGAGGGGGCGACCCCTGACCGGCGGACACTGGCCACGAGCCACTTGCCGCCGATGGCCAGGCGGTCCCCGGTCCCGGCGGCCAGCTGCAGGAGTGCCCTGCCGCAACCGCGCCAGGCGTGGGGGGAGTCGTGGCCCGCCGCGGCCAGCAGTTCGGCCGCCATCCAACGCTCCAGCAGTGAGTCCAGCACCGTGCGCCTGCGATGGGCGGCCACCAGGGACCGCTGCTGGTCGCCGAGCAGGGCCGGCGACCCCTCCCGGAGGGGAAGGGCCGTACACCAGCGGGTCAGGGAACGCAGATCACGGGAGGCGGGCGGCACACCGCAGGCCATGGGCCCCACGGCGGTGGGCACGGAGTCGGGGGAGAGCCCGCCGGTGACGTCGGCCACGTGGGCGGACGGGTAGTACTCCACATCGACCGGGGTGCGGCCGAGGAAGAACAGGAACGGGGGAGTGGGCCGCCGGGTCTCCTCCGTGAACACGTGGACGTCGATGTCGCTGCCCCCGTTGCCCAGGCCGTGGGCGAGGGAGCCGACGAGGTAGGCCGGCCCCGAGGTCAGGACGGTTCCCCCCGTCTCCGTCAACTGCTCCGGTGTGACCCCGACCTTCTCCAGGGCCTCACTCAGGCTCGGTGGCACCACTGCCCCCTCCTCTTCGCGTTCGGTGGACACGTTCTGCCTTCCTGTCCGGAGTTCGTGTACTGATGTCGAACCGCGGACCCATGAAAGGAGTGTCGGTCTGCGTGTTTTCTGTGGATCGGCAGGGATCCGACAAATATCATCGTGCGAAAGAGTAACAGCAGGCATGGCGATTTTCCCATACCGGAAACGGGGTCGGGCGTGTGTTCCGGTAGTCCTTGAATGACAGATCGTCAGCGCTGTGAACAGGGCGTCTGTGAAAGATGACACCGGATGTTCGCGAACTGTGTACGTCAAATTACCCTGGTCTTACTGCTGGATTACCACCTGGTTGACTTGTGGTGGGCGGCAGGAAGGCGGGGTGATGCATCATGGGTTTCCAGGGTGGGGGACGGTATCGCCGGAGCGATTCCGGCGGGGAATGCATATAGTCCCCGCATTTCCCTGAAAGGAACGCCCGATCCGGTTTTCCGGACCAGTGGAGCTACAGGAGAGGCGCCCCGAAGATGCCGACCGTCACGACCAGCCACACGTCCGGGGCGAGCCCCGAAGAGGTGTGGGAGGCCCTCCTCGACAGCGAGTCCTACGCCAGTTACATGGACGAGGTACGGGAGATCGAGGTGGTCTCCTGGGAGGGGGACCAGCGGGTCAGCCGCTGGTCCGTGCTCCTCAAGGGCTCCGAGCTCGAATGGGAGGAAGCGGAGACCATCGACTCCTCCCGCAAGCGGATCGACTTCCACCAGACCGAGGGGGACCTGGCCTACTTCACCGGGTACTGGCAGGTCACGGCCGTTCCCGAGGGGACGAACGCGCAACTGCACGTCGAGTTCGACATCGGTATCCCGATGATGAGCGACATGCTCAACCCGGTGGCGGCACGGGCCCTGGAGGACAACTCGCAGGCCATCCTGCGGCGCCTCGGCACACGCGCCCGCGACGCCTCGCAGGCCGCGCGGTGACGCCGGGCACGGAGCGGTCCGAGCTGGCCGCCACCACCTACCGGCGACTGCGCAGGCACATGTCGCCCTCCCTGGCACTGGCGGGCAAGTTCGCGGGCCAGGGGGCGGTCGAGGTCGGGGGCCGCGGGTGCCGGGTCCGGCTCTCCGACGGCCGGGAGGTGCTCGACTTCGGTTCCTACGCCGTCACACTGCTCGGGCACCGGCACCCCGCCGTCGTCGACGCCGTGCGCCGGCAGCTGGACGAGATGCCCGTCGCCACCCGCTCCCTGGGCAACCCGCTCACCGCCGCGGCGGCCGAGGAACTGGCCGGCTACCTCGGCTCCCCGCTGGACCGGGTGTACTTCGGCACCGGCGGTGCCGAGGTGGTCGAGGCGGCGGTCAAGCTCGCCCGCCTGGTCACCGGCAGGCGGACGGTGGCCGCGGTGGAGGGCGCCTACCACGGCAAGACCCTCGGAGCGCTGGCGCTCACCCACCAGGCGCGGTTCCGGGCCGGGCTGGAGGGGCTGCTCGGCGGGGTCGTGCACGTCGACCCGGCCGACCCGGCCGCGGTGGGCCGCCTCGCGCGCGAGGGCGACCTGGCCGCGGTCGTGTTCGAGCCGGTGCAGGGAGAGCACGGGGTCGTCCCCCTGCGCCAGGAGGTCCTGGCCGCCTGGTGCGAGGACGCCCGCGCCGCGGGAGCCTTCACCGTCTCCGACGAGATCCAGGTCGGGCTCCGCCGTACCGGGGCGCGCTCGGCGGCCCTGGCGGCCGGGCTGGATGTCGACGCGGTCCTGCTGGGCAAGGCCCTGGGCGGCGGCGTGATGCCGGTCGCCGCCGCGGTCTGCACGGACCGGCTCTACCGGCCGCTCTTGGACGACCCGTTCCTGCACACCTCCACCTTCGGCGGACAGCCGCTGGCCATGGCCGCCGTGCCGGCCGCCCTGCGCGCCGTCGAGGACAACGCCGACAACGGGGCCCTGGTCGCCGAACGGATCGGGCGCGGACTCGCCGGCCTGCGCGCGGACTTCCCCGACGTGCTGACCGAGGTTCGCGGACGCGGACTCATCTGGGGCCTGGACTTCGCGAGCCCCGAGCACGCCGGAGAGGTGATCGTGGCCCTGGCCCGGCACGGACTCCTGGTCTCCCCCTGCCTGAGCCGGCCGCAGACGCTGCGGCTGCTGCCGCCGCTGGTCGCCACGCAGGAGGACGTGCGCTCCGCCCTGGAGGTGCTGGCCGCCTCCCTGGGCGAGGCCAGGTCCGCCCTGGAGGGCGTACGGCCCCGGGAGGCGGTGCGATGACCGCGCTGGGGGACCCCTTCGACGGGTTGTGGCCGGATGTGGAGCGGGAACTGCCCGAACACGCGCTCACCGCGATCGCCGAGCGCGCGCAGGAGGCCGACCGCGCGGGCGCGCCCGCACGCGAGAGCCTGGACCTGCTGCGCTCCCTGGACTGGCCGGGACAGCCGGTCCCGGAGAAGTTCCGCGGCGGCGGGGCGGGCCTGGTGCGGTGCTGCGCCATGCAGAGGGCGCTGGGGGCCGCCGACCCGGCGCTGGCCGTGGCGCTCAACATGCACCTGTTCTCGGTCGGGCTGATGGTCGAGCACTGGCGGCGGCGCACGGACACCTCCTGGCTGCTGATGGAGGCCATCGCCACACAGAACCGGCTGCTCGCCTCGGCGTTCGCCGAACCGAACCTGGGGGGTTCGACCACACGCTCGCTCCTGCGCGCGCAGGAGGTGGAGGGCGGCTGGCGGGTCTCGGGCACCAAGCGCCCGTGCTCCCTGGCCGCGGAGGCGGACCTGGTCTGCCTCCAACTCCAGGCCGAGGCGGAACCGGGCGACCCCCAGGAGGTCCTGGTCGTGCTGTTGCCGACCACGGCGCCCGGGATGCGCGTGGTCCGGGACTGGGACGCGATGGGCATGCGCGGCTCGGGCTCGAACACCCTGGTCCTGGAGGACTGCTTCATCCCCGACGAGCTCGTGTTCCACCGGGCACCCGCGGGCTCGGGGGACGACGACGTCTTCGCGGCCGGGACCATCTGGTTCGCGCTCACCTCCACGGCCTGCTACCTGGGCCTGTCCCAGGCCGCCCTGCGCCACGCCGGCGACCTGCTCGGCCGTTCGCGCATCGCGCACCTGGACAGCCCGCGTGCCGGGCTGCCCAGTTACCAGGCGGTCGTCGGCGAGCACGTCGCCGCCCTGCTCACCCTGGAGGCCGCGTGCGCCGACACGGCGCGCCGCATGGAGCAGGGCGCCGCACCCGAGCGGTTGGTCGACACGGCGCTCGCCGTCAAGCAGCGGGCGCTGCGGGTGGTCCCCGAGGCGGTCGGCGCGCTGGCCGAGGTCTGCGGCGGGGCCGCCTACTCCCGCTCCGGGCCGTTGGAGCGGCTGTGGCGGGACGCGCAGGCGATCCGCTTCCACCCGCCGACACCGGTGGCGACCCGGCAGTACCTGGCCCGGCGCGCCCTGGGGCTCCCGGCCGGCCTGGACCTGGACGAGTCGGCGCCCGGGCTGGCGGGCGGCGCGTCCGGCACGACCGGCCGCTGACGGCGAACGAGAAAGGACAGCAATGGAACCGGAAGAACTGGCGGAGGTCGTCCGCGGGTGCGTCGCACAGGTCATCGGCGTCACGGTCGACGAGATCACCCGCGAGACCGATCTGCGCGTCGACCACGAGGTCGACAGCCTGGAGCTGATGGAGATCGGCACCCGCCTGGAGGCGGCCCTGGGCACCCGTCTGGACGCGGAGGACCTGATGGGTATGGAGAACGTGGGCGACGCCGTCGACCTCATTGGCAAGCACCTGCGGGAGGTGTCGTGACAGCGCGCGGCAGGGTCGCGGTGACGGGCGTCGGGGTCAAGACCCCCGCCGGGCTCGGCCCCGACGAGTTGGCGGACGCCGTGCTCGGGGCCCGGCCCACCGCCGCGCGGGTCGACGAGTTCGCCGCCCAGGACCTGGCGGTGACCTTCGCCAGCCGCGTTCCGGAATTCGACACCGAGCGGTACCTCCGCCGCCGGGACCTGTCCAAGATGGATCGCGCGGCGGTCCTGGGCACGTGCGCCGCGCTGGACGCGGCGCGGGCGGCCGGCCTGGCCGGGGCGGTGGAGAGCGAGCGGCTCGGCGTCGCGGTCGGCATGTCCGCGGGAGGCCTCACCGCGGCCGAGCACGTGATGGGCACCCACGGCGACCGCCCCCGCGAGGTCCCCGCCTTCACCGTGCCACGCATCATGCCCAGCAGCCTGGCCGCGCGGATCGGGCTCACCCTGCAGGCGCGCGGTCCGGCCCTGACCTACACGACCGCCTGCGCGAGCGGCGCCAACGCGATGGGCGAGGCCGCGCTGATGGTCCGCTCCGGCAGGCTGGACGCGGTCGTCGCGGGCGGGGCCGAGGCCACGGTCTCCCCCGTGATCATGTCCTCCTTCGCCCGGCTGGGCGCCCTGTCGCGGCGCAACGACGATCCCGGGCAGGCGTGCCGGCCCTTCGACGCCGACCGCGACGGGTTCGTGATGGGCGAGGGCGCGGCGTTCCTGGTGCTGGAGCGCTGGGAGCACGCGCGTGCCCGGGGCGCCACGATCCTCGGGGAGCTGCTCGGCTACGGCACCAACTCCGACGCCTTCCACATGGTCGCCCCGCGCGAGGACGGCTCGGTCGCGGCCGACTGCATGCGCGCGGCGCTGGCCGACGCCGGCCTGGCGCCCGACGAGGTGGGGCACATCAACGCGCACGGCACCTCCACCGTCCACAACGACCGCGCGGAGGCCAACGCGATCACCCGCTGCTTCGGAACGTCGGGCCCGCCCGTGACCTCCTCCAAGGGAGTGCTCGGGCACTCCCTCGGCGCCGCCGGCGCCGTGGAGGCCGCGGTCGCGCTCGCCTGCGCGGACCGGGGCCTGGTCCCCCCGGTCGCGAACTTCACCAAGGCGGACGCCGACACCGACGGGTTGTGGATCGTCTCCGGGGGGCCCGAGAAGATCGACCGGGCACCGGTCGTGTCGAACTCGTTCGGGTTCGGCGGACACAACGCCACCCTGGTGCTCGCGCCGTGCTGAGCCGGGCGCACCGCAAGGAAGGAGGAGCCATGCGTGTCCTGGTCACCGGGACCACGGGTGTGGTCGGTCAGGAGGTCGTGCGGGCGCTCTCCCGGTTCGGGGACGACATCGAACTGGTCCGGGCCACCCGAAGACCCGCCCACCCCGACGAGGTCGCCTGGCCGATGGGTCAACAGCCCCCGCCGGAGCGGCTGCGCGGGCACTGGGACGCCGTCGTGCACACGGCCGCCTCGACCCGGTGGACCATGACCCGCGAGGAGGCGCTCGCGGCCAACGTCGCCCCGGCCGAGGCCGTGCTGGACCTCGTGGACGACCGGACGCACCTGATCCACCTGTCCACCGCCTACGCGGACGGGACCGACGCCCAGGACCACGCCGCCCCTTCCGGGTTCGGGCGCTACCGGAACGGATACGAGTGGTCCAAGGCCGAGTGCGAGGACCTGGTGCGGCGGCGCCACGGGGGGCCGCTCACGATCGTGCGCCCGCCCCTGATCATCGGGAGCCGCGCGGACGGGTCCATCGGCCGCTTCACCGGCCCCTACACGCTGGTCCAGTGCCTGGTGTCGGGGCTGGCCGCCGCGGTGGTCGGTTCCCCCGACGGCTACGCCGAGCTCGCCCCGGTCGACCAGGTGGCCGAGGTGGTCACCGAGACGGTGACAGGGCGACCGCCCTCGTCGCCGTGCACACAGGTCATCGCGGGCGGGGACCGGTGCCTGCGGCTGGGCGAGCTCCTGGACACCGTGTGCGCGACGCTGAACGAGTGGCGTGCCGAGAGGGGCATCGCCCCCATCGCGCCCCCGCCGTTCATCGCCCCCGAGCGCTGGCACCGCTTCTTCCTGCCCCTGGCGGAGGAGCACCTCTCACCCGTGCAGCTGCAGGTGGTCCGCCTCCTGGGCATGTTCGAGAGCTACACCAGCCTCGACCGTCCCTTCGTCCCCACCAGGCGGGCCGAGGATCCCGCCACGGCGCTCGCCCGGTCGGTGCGCTGGTGGGCCGACAGCCGGCCGCGCCTGGCCTCGCGGATCCCCCAGCCCTGGGGTGTCATGGCATGAGGACCACACGCACCGGACCCCGGGCCCCGCACATCCCGGGAGAGGGCGACCCGGAACAGCAAGGAGGGGACGTGCCCAGGACGAACGGGCCGGCCGCCGACACGGCCGGTGTGCGGACCGGGGCCGCGGGGCTCTTCTCGGTGATGGCGGCCTTCCCCACCGGGGTGGCGATCGTGACGACGACCGCCGAACACGGCAGGCCCGTGGGTCTGACCACGACGGCGCTGTGCAGCGTGTCCGCGCGGCCGCCGCTCCTGCTGGTCAGCATCGGCGAGCGCAGCCGCACCCTGCCCTGGTTGCGCGAGCGGCGGCGGTTCCTCGTCCACGTCATGGGCGGTGACGGCGCCGCGGGGGTCTGTGCCCGCTTCGCCTCCGCCGACGGGGACAAGTTCGCCGGGACGCCCTGGCGGTACACCGGCTCCGGGCTCCCCCTCCTGGAGGACGACGTGATCGCCTGGGGCGAGTGCGAGACCGAACAGGAGGTGGAGGCGGGGGACCACACCGTGATCGTCGGCCGCTACCTCGGGGGCGAGCGGCTCGGCGGCCCCGGACCCCTCGTCTACCACGCGCGGACCTACCGGGACACGCCGTGGGGGTGACAGGGGCGGCGCCGCCCCCGGGCGGCGGAGCCCGCCCGGTCGCGCCGCGCGACGGGGGGCCGGCCCGCGGCGCGGTCGCCGTCATCGTCAACCCCCGCGGTGAACTCCTGCTCCACCTGCGCGACGACATCGAGCACATCGCCTGGCCCGGGCACTGGTCGGTGCTCGGCGGCGGCTGCGACCCGGGCGAGGACCCGCGCACGGCGATCGTGCGCGAACTCCGGGAGGAGGCGGGGCTGGAGGTCGACGACCCCACCGCCCTGTTCGACGTCACCGACGTCCACGGCTCCGGCCAGCTGCTCACCGTCTTCCTCGCCACCTGGGAGGGGGACGCCGCCACCCTCCCGCTCGGCGAGGGCGTCGAGCTGCGCTGGTTCGCCCCCGGCGACCTGGCCCGCCTGACCATGCCCCCCTTCATCCGGCGGGCCCTGGAACGCTACCTGGCCGACCATGCGTGACCCCCTCCCGCGGGGCCGCCCCGCACACCCGGCACCGCGCCCCTACCCGACTGGACGGCCATGACCACGAGCGGCACCGACGCCACGCACCTGTTGTCCCGCGCCGACCTGGCCCTGTGCCGCGAGATCGCCGGGACCGACGCGCGGTACGCGTTGCTGAGCGGCTCCTACGCACGCGGCTGGGAGCACACGCACAGCGACGTCGACGTGGTCGTCGGGGGCCCCGGGCCGGGAAACCCCGACGGAACCGGCGCCGAACGCAGGCTCCGCTACGTGGACGGAAGGCGCTGGGAGGTCGAGTACTACCCGCCCGCGTTCGTGGACCGCCTGGCCGCGTCGGTCGAGCGGGCCGTGGCGGCGGTCGAGCGGGGCGCGGAGCCCCTGTCGGTCATCGGGTCCTACGAACTGAGCCGGGCCCTGCGGCTGCACAACGGGATCGCGCTGTTCGGCGCCGACCGGGCCGAACACCACCGGGCCCGGATGCGGGACGCGGGCCTGGAGCGGGTGGCCCTGCAACTGGCCGTCGACCACTGCGACGAGGGGTTGGACGACGCCCTGGGCCTGCTGGCCGCGGGCGACCTCCACTCGTCGGTCCAGGCGGCCGCCGCGGCCCTGGGCCACGCCGTCGACGCCTTCCTGGCCGACCACGGGGAGCTGATCCCGGGCGCCAAGTGGAGGTATCGCAAGTACCTGGCGCTCGCCGGGTCGCTGCCCGCGGAGGAGCTGCCACTGGACCCGCGGTCCTGCTGGCGCTGGCTGACCCTGGCCGACCTGGACATGTCCGCCCCCGGGCCGTGGGTGGAACGGGCGGTCGCCCAGTGCCAGAGCATCCTGTTCGACATCGCGGAAGGGAACCGGAAGAGATGACGCTGACCGACGAGCGGGTCGGAGCCTGCCCCGAAGGGCTTGTGGAGGACAGCTACCTGGCGCGGCTGGGCGACGGCGACGCCGTGTGGGCCGACGTGCGCGCACACCTGTCCGAGTCGCGGGCCATGCGGCTCCGGGAGTGCGTGTTCCTGATGCTCAAGCCCGACGCCATCGAGTCCGGGCGGCACGAGGAGGTCCTCGCCGCCATGGAGGCGGCGGGCTGGCAGCTGCTGCACGCGCACGCCGCGCTCTCGTGCGGACCGCGCCACTTCGAGGACCTGTACAAGTACAACCTCACCGTGCGCAACGAGCAGAACCAGATCGGCGTGTGGTGGCTCAACGGGCGCCTGTACGGGATGGGTCCCAGCCTGGCGCTGATGTACCGCATCCCGCCGGTCGGCGGACTCACGGCGCACCAGCAGGTCAAACGGCTGAAGGGGGCGTCGGACCCGTTCTCGGGCTCTCCCGGTGAGCTGCGCTGGGAGGCCCGCGGGTCCAACACCGCCCTGAACCTGCTGCACGCCGCGGACGACCCGATCTCCACGGCCCGGGAGTTCCTGATCTTCGGCACGCCCGAACAGCTCCGGCGGGCACTGCGCCGGGCCGACGCGATCGCCTCGGGCAAGCCGGGCGGCGGCCCGCTGCCTGGGGCCGACGTGCGGGAGCAGCTGTTCCTGACCCAGCCGGGGCGGCGCAGCCTCGACCTGGCCTCCGTGATGATCAGGGTCAAGAGCAGGATCAGGGCCGGCGAGCCCGGCGCGGCCGTCCGGAGCGCCACCGCGGGGACCTACGCGAGGTACCGGCAGATCGCGGAGCAGGACGCGGGCATCGTCAGCCGCTGGCACCGGTTCTGCGCGCTGAACGCCGAGGAGGGGCGCCTGCTCGACGGGCTGCCGCAGGGGGAGGGGGCCTCCGACCTGATGCGCCGTCTCGCCGAACCGGCCGACTACGGCTTCGAGCTGTCCGCCCAGATCCTGGCCGAGTGCGCCCGGCGGGGCCTGACGACGGACCCCTGGGAGCAGCTGGCCCTGGACACCGGCCTGTACTACCACCAGGAGCGGTCCTAGGCCGTGTTCCGCGGATCATTCCGGGCTCGCAACCGCCAGGCTGCCTCTCGCTGCGCCGACCACGCTTGGACAGCCAAACCCGGGCTGACCTGCGCTACTCGTCTTGCGAGAGATTGCTTGGAGGCCGCTCGCGGCGATCGGCGCAAGCGCCGAATCAACCGAAAGCATCCACGGAACACGCCCTGGACCCACCCCGCCGCGGGGCCGCAGGACACCGCGGCCCCCTCAGGAAAGGCTGGTCTCATGTGTGGAATAGCCGGACTCGCGCTGCCTGGGGGCAGGGTCGGTTCCGACGTGCTGGAGACGATGGCGCACCGCCAGGCGCACCGCGGCCCGGACGGGTTCGGCACCGCGCTGGCGGACTGCGGGCGGGTCGGCCTGGCCATGAACCTCCTGGCGATCATGGACCCGGCGGTGCCGCCCGGCCCCTACCGCGACGAGCGCACCGGCACGCTCCTGGTGTTCAACGGGGAGATCTACAACCACCGCGAGCTGGCGGCCCGGTGGGGCATGGCGCTGCGCCCCGGCGAGTCGGACGCGCACCTGGTCCTGCGCGCCTACGTCCGCTTCGGCGAGGAGTGCCTGGAGCACTTCGACGGCATGTTCGCCCTGGCCGTGCACGATCCCGTCCGCCAGGTGCTGTTCCTGGCCCGCGACCGGTTCGGGGAGAAACCGCTGTACTACCTCGCGGACCGGTCCCGACTGCTGTTCGCCTCCGAGGTCAAGGCCCTGGCCGCGGTCGCGGACCTGCCGGTCCGGTTCGTGCCGGAGTGGGCGGCGGTGGAGACGCCCCTGGGGAACAGGACCCCCTACGAGGGCGTGGAACTGCTGGAGGCCGGGGAACTGCTGACCCTGGACCTGCGCACCTGGCGGCGGCGGGTCCGCACGTGGTGGAGTATCGACGCGGAGCCCCGGGAGGCGCCCGAGGGGATCGGCGCCGTCCGCTCCGAGTTCGACACGCTGCTGCGCGGGGGCGTCGAACGGCGGCGCGCCGGGCCAGACTCGGCGCTCATGCTCAGCGGCGGCCTCGACTCCGCCGTCCTGGCCTTCCTCCTGCGCCCGTCGGTGCTGCTCAACGTCCGCTACCGGGGGACCTCCCGCTACGACGAGCACCCGCTGGCCGAGAAGGTCGCCGCGGCGATCGGCGCCGAACTGGTGTGCGTCGAGCCGACCGAGGAGCAGTTCCGCGACCGGGCCCCGCGGATCGTGGAGAGCCTCGACTACCCCATGGGCAACGCCAGCCTCTTCTCCGAGCTGATGCTGTACGAGGAGGCGGCCCGGCGCGGCATCCGCGTGGTACACGGCGGTATCGGACCCGACGAACTGCTCCTGGGGTACGTGCGCCACCTGCTGGCCCTGGACGGGCCGGAGGCCGTCGGCGACCCGGGGCTGGGTTCGTACCGGCCGCTGCGGGAGAAGTTCCAGCGGTCGGCGATGCGGCGGTCGGGGGCCGCGGACCGGTACTACCGGTTGACCCTGCGCGGGCCGGACACCGACTCGGCGACCCGGAGCCTGGTGCACCGGTCCTTCACCCGCTCCCGGGACCTGGGACAGGCGGTCACCCTCGTGGACATGGGGATCACCTTCCCGCCGCTCCTGCTCAGCTCGGACAAACTCGCCTCGTCCCTGGGGATCGAGCGCCGTTCCCCCTACCTGGCGCACGAGTGGGCGGAGTTCTGCTTCTGGCTGCCGGTCGGACTCAAGCGCAGGGGCACCTACACCAAGCTCCTGCTCCGGGACTTCGCCCGCGACATCGGCGTGCCGGAGGAGATCTGGGGCCAGGTGGACAAGCTGGGATTCGGCTCCCCGGTCCCCGAATGGCTGGGCTCGGGCCTGTCGGACTGGTGCGACGGCCACCTGAGCTCCCTGCAGGGCGACGGGGTCCCGCGGTTGGCCGCGCTGCTGGGACGCCGGGCCGATGCCCCGGTGTCCCGGTTCGACCGGTCGCGGTTCCACGCGCTCATGCTCTCCCTGTGGTGGCAGCGCAACGGCGCCCCCCGAGCCCGGGTCTGACCCCGGCGGCCCGGGGCGCTCCCACGGATCTCAGGCGAGCACGGCGACCAGTGCGAGGGCCACGCCGACCAGGACGGCGACGAGACCGGCCCTCCCCCCCCGGGCGGCGGGAGGCAGGGACCGGCCCGTGCGGTTCAGGCCGGGGAGGACCCCAGGCCCAGCTCCGCGGCCAGGAAGCGCCGCAGGTGGGCGCGGGCCTGCCCGATGCTCAGCGGCGGGGCGCCGCGCAGGCGGCGCAGGGCCAGACCGTCGACCAGGGCGTTGAAGCGGGTGGTGGTCTCGGCGACGTCGGGGCAGCGGAACTCCCCCTGGTCGCGGCCCCGGGCGATCAGCTCGGCCACCCGGTCCGACCACTCCTCGTACCGGCGGTGCTGGCGCGAGTCCGGCTCCAGGCTGGCGTCGGCCGCCCAGTTGTCGAACCACAGCCGCCAGTGCCGGTCGGTCTGCGCGCTGAACACGCCCTCGATGAGCGTGGTCAGCCCCTCCGCGGCGGTGGCGCACGCCAGCATCCGCTCACCGAGCGGGCGGTAGTAGGCGTCGATCTCGATCGACACCGCCTCGCTGAGGATCTCCCGCACGCCGCCGAAGTGGTACGTGACCGTGCCGACGGACACCCCCGCCGCGCGGGCGATGTCGCGCACGCCCACCCGGCTCGCCCCGCGCTCGATCACCAGCGGCACCACGGCCTCCAAAATGAGGCGCCGCCGCACCTCGGTGGGCTGGCGCGTGCGCTTGTCCGGCGCGACCGCGCGGCGCCTCGCCCCCGGCGCCCCCTCGGCCGGGCCGCTCATCCCGCGGTCCTGGGGATCTCGCGGTGCCAGCGCCGTGTGGCGACGACCTCGCCGCCGGAGCGGGCCTCCACCGTGCTGTGCACGACGAAGTGGTCCGCGGTGGCGGTCAGTTCGCTCGACGTCCGCACGGAAACGTCCCAGTCCTTCCGGCGCATGGTGATCTCCCACTCGGATCCTGCCATGGCCGACAACGGGTCGTCGAACCGGATCCGGTACCGTTCCCGCGCCCTCTCCGTGTACACGAGCCCGTTGGGGTAGGTGCGCGACCCCCCGTAGTTGGGATCGACGTCGAGCACCCACTCGCCGGTCCCCACATCGTGGGACACCAGGCGCTCGGGCCGGGCCTGCGACGTGCCCAGCTCCACCGCCAGCGGCGGCGCCTGCTCCGGCTCGTCGAACTCCACCGGCGCACGCCCCCCGTCCGTGCCCGCGGGCCGTACCGGGAGCAGCAGCACGCTCCGGTCGGGCCACACGGTCAGGGCCGGGTCGTCCGGCTGCGGCCACACCCACGGCCAGTACGCGGTCGACACCGCGACGCGGATCCGGTGCCCGGCGGGGAACGCGTACCCCGTCCCGGTGAGTTCCACCTCCACGTCCTCGGGGTTGCCCGGCTTCCACGGCACCGACCGGTCCCGGCCGTACCGGCTGCCCAGGTTCAGCACACCGCGGGTGACCAGGGTCGAGGCCCCGTCGGGGGCGACGTCGCACACGCGCACGATCACGGTGCCCCTGGGCCTGTCGGCGTCCAGCCGCAGGCGGACCCGCGCCCGGCCCAGGATCTCCACGCGCTCGGCCAGCGGACCACCGTCGAAGCACGTCGACCGCCCGTCCTCCTCCCGCTGGTCGGGAGGCAGGTCGGTGGCGTTGCCGTAGGGGAAGAACCGGCCCGCGTCGACGCCCGTGTGCTGGGGGCTGTGCACCGTCACCGGCGCGCCGCCCTCCCCGCCGAGCGCCTGCTCGGACCAGAGGGTGGCCGGGGAGGGCCAGGCGTTGTCAGTGACCCACCGGCCGGGCCGCTCCGTGTAGGCGGTCGCCGGCGGCACCGGCTCCTGCACCCACGACCGCAGCCGGGGGGTGTCCATGGCGCCGTTGTCCGCGTCCTTGAGCCAGTGGTCCCACCAGCGCAGGGTCTCCTGGAGGAAGCCGATGTGCGGGCCGGGAGGCCGCGCGATGTCGGGGTACTGGTGCGCCCAGGGCCCCAGCAGGCCGCGCACCGGGCCGGGCAGGTGCTCCACCAGCCGCAGCACCGTGTCCCGGTAGGGGTCGGCCCAGCCGCCGACGGCCAGCACCGCGGCGTCGATCGCGGAGTAGTCCTCGCACACGCTCCCGTGCCGCCAGTAGTCGTCCCGGGTCTGGTGGTCCAGCCAGGTGTGGACGAACGGCTCCAGCGCGTCGAGGCGCTCCCTCCACATCGGCAGCCACGCGTCGCCGACCGTGAGCGGATCCGGCGGACGCGACGTGAACGCCAGCATCGTGCCGGACCAGCCGGCCATGTCGATGCCCAGCACCGACCCGCCGATGTAGTGAACGTCGTTGTCGTACCGGTCGTCGGCCGAGCACACCGTGACGACCGCCTTGAGCGGCTCCGGGCGCCGGGCGGCGACCTGGAGCGAGTTGAAACCGCCCCAGGAGATGCCGAACATCCCCACCCGGCCGGTGCACCAGGGCTGCGCGGCGAGCCACTCCACGACCGCGACCCCGTCGGCGGTCTCCTGCTCGGCGTACTCGTCGAGCATCACGCCCTCGGAGTCCCCGGACCCCCGCAGGTCCACCCGCACCGACGCGTAGCCGTGGCCCGCGTAGTACGGGTGGCGCTGGGCGTCACGCGGCGACGTCCAGTCGCCCTTGCGGTAGGGCAGGTACTCCAGCAGCGCCGGGACAGGGTCCGCCAGGGCGTCCGACGGCAGCCACACGCGTGCGTGCAGCCGCGTGCCGTCGGCCATCGGGATCCAGTCCTCGCGGACCTCGACGTCGCGCGCGAAGTCCTCTCGGTAGCGCATGTTCCCCCGTTCGTCTCTCGTGTGGGCCCCGTACGCGACGGGACCGTGTGTCAGGACCGCCGGTCGGAGCCGTCGGCGTCCCACCGGCGGATGCGGTGGCCGCCGCCCAGGTCGATCCATTGCGGGTCGGGGACCCCCGCCCGGTCCTCGGGCGGGGCGGGCGCGTCCCCGGTCGGCGCGGACGCCCCCGCGGTCGCGCCGCCGTCCCCGCCCTCCCCGACCGGCCGCGGTTCCAGGACCGCGTCCAGCAGCCGCCGGGTGTAGGGGTGGTTGGGTCCGGAGAAGACCGCCGCGACCGGGCCCTCCTCCACGACCAGCCCGTCCCGCATCACCGCGACCCGGTCGGCGATCCCGCGCACCACCGCCAGGTCGTGGCTGATGAAGACGAACGCCAGGTCCCGCTCGGTGCGCAGGTCGTCCAGCAGGGCGAGCACGGACGCCTGGACCGACACGTCGAGCGCCGTGGTGACCTCGTCGGCGACCACCACGCGCGGGTCCCCGGCCAGGGCACGGGCGATGCCGATGCGCTGGCGCTGTCCGCCGGAGAGCTGCCCGGGCAGCCGGTCCGACAGCGCCGGGTCCAGGGCGACGTCCGCGATCAGCTCGCGCGCCCGGTCGTCGGCGCGGGCGCGCCCGGCCAGGCCGAAGAACCGCAGCGGCCGGCGCACCGCCTCGCGGACGATCCGCCGCGGGTTGAGGGAGGTGTCGGCGTTCTGGAACACGAGCTGGACGCGGCGGCGGACCCCCGGCGGACGCCGCCGCGCCGACGCGGCCAGGTCGCCGTCGCCGCCCCGGCGCCCGTTCCCGGCGCCGTCGGCGTCCGCGTCGAACAGGCGCATGGTTCCCGAGGAGGGTGCGCGCAGGCCCGCCAGGGACCAGGCCAGCGTCGACTTCCCGCTGCCCGACTCCCCGACCAGGGCCAGCACCTCGCCCCGGCGCAACCCGAGTGAGACTCCGCCGACGGCCCGGTGCGCCCCGTAGTCGATCGTGACGTCGCGCAGGGACACCACCTCGGGCGCGTCGTCGGGGACCGGCACGCGCTCGCGCACGGTCCGCGTCCCGTCCTCGGCGACCTCGGCCAGCCCCCGGTCGCTGACCCTCGGCACACTCGCGAGCAGGCGGCGCGTGTACGGGTGCCGCGGCGCGTCGAACAGCTCGGCCGCGCCGGCCGCCTCCACGACCTCGCCCTCCCGCATGACCACGACCTGGCCGGCCATCCGGGCCACGACCCCCAGATCATGGCTGACCAGGACCGACGTCAGACCGAACTCCTCGCCCAACCCGGCCACCAGGTCCAGGATCCGCGCCTGGGTGACCACGTCCAGAGCGGTCGTGGGCTCGTCCAGCACCAGCACCTTCGGCCGCGCCGCCAGCGCCATGGCGATCGCCACCCGCTGCTGCTGCCCGCCGGAGAGCTGGTGCGGGTACCGGCGCACGATCCCCCCGGGATCGGGCAGCCCGACCTTCTCCACCAGCGAGCGGACCCGCTCGCGCCGTCGCGCGCGCGTCAGCCCCTGCGCGAGCAGGGACTCCTCGATCTGCGTACCGACACGCATCGACGGCGTGAGGGCGTGCCCCGCGTTCTGCCCCACCATCGCGATGTCGCGGGTGCGCAGCTCCCGCAGGCCCCGTTGGTCCAGGGACAGGACGTCCTTGCCGTCGACGACCACCCGGCCGCCGGTGACCCGGGAGCCGTGCCGCAGGTGGCCGAGCAGGACCCCGGCGACGGTGGACTTGCCGCTGCCGGACTCGCCGACCACGGCCACCGTCTCCCCGGCCGCAGCCTCGAAGGACACCTCGCGAACCACGGTCACGTCGCCACCGCCGGAACGGTAGGCCACGGACAGCCCTTCGACCCGCACCAGGGGCCCGGACTCGGCGCTGCTCATGAGCTCTCCTCCACGCGGTCGACGCCCCAGGCCCGGGACAGGCCGTCGGCGGACAGGTTCAGCCCCACGACCAGGGTCGCCAGGGCGATGATCGGGGCGAGTGTCGCCCACGGCACCACGACCATGGCGGTGCGGTTCTCGGCGACCATCAGCCCCCAGTCCGGGGTGGGCGGGTTGGCGCCGAACCCGAGGAAGGACAGCGAGCTGATCAGCAGCACCACCCACGAGGCGCGCATCGCGAACTCCACCGACACCACGTGCGCGATGTTCGGCAGGACCTCGCGGACCAGGATGGAGACGGTGCGCTCACCGCGCGCCCGCGCGGCGGTCACGTAGTCGAGCGGGGCCACACCGAGCGCGGCGGCGCGCACCACACGCACCACCTGGGGCGCGTAGACCACGGTCACGGCGAGGACGATCACCGCCGGGCCCGCCCCGAGCACGGTCACCACGACGAGCAGCGCCAGGATCGGCGGAATGGCCAGGACCGCGTCCAGCACGCGCATCAGCGCGTCGTCCACCCAGCCGCCCCTGAGCGCGGCCGCGCAGCCCACGACGGTCCCCAGCGCCACCGCGCAGGCGGTCGCGGCGAACGACACCGTCAGCGCGTAGCGGCCGCCGTACAGCACCCGGCTCACCACGTCGCGGCCGTAGGCGTCGGTGCCGGCCCAGTGCTCGGCACCCGGTCCGAGGAGCGCGCTGCCGGGGTCGTTGACCGTGGGGGAGTACGAGGTGAGCAGCGGCGCGAACAGAGCCAGCAGCACGTGCAGGGCGACCAGGGTCAGGCCGACCACGGCGGGGGTGGACCGCGCCAGCGAGCGCAGCGTCACGCGGACCGTCCCGGCGGCCCTGGTGGCTCCGGCTGTTCGGGCGGGCCCGGCGGACTTGCGTGGGGAGTCGGTCATCGGGCACTCCTCTCTCCGGTGCGCAGGCGCGGATTGAGCGCCATCGCCCCCAGGTCGGCGGCGAGGTTGCACAGCACGTACACGGCCGCGCTGACCACGGCGATGGCCTGAAGGACCGGCAGGTCGCGGTTGTGCACGGCCTCCAGCAGCATCCGGCCGACGCCGGGGTAGTTGAAGACGTTCTCGACCACGGCCACACCGCCGACCAGCCACGCCACGTTGATCGCGATCACGTTCAGCGTGGGCAGCAGCGCGCTGGGCAGGGCGTGGCGCACCACGACCCGGAGGGTGCCGAGGCCCTTGAGCCGCGCGGTGGTTACGAACCCGCTCTCCATGACGTCGATGACGCTGGTCCTGGTCATCCGCACGATGTAGGCGGTCATCACCACCGACAGCGCGATGGTGGGCAGGACGACCGCGGGCAGCAGGTCGAGGACCGGCGCGGACGCCTCGTCCAGGACCACGGCCGGCAGCACCGGCACGGTGATGGACAGCGCCAGCACGAGCAGGGTCGCCACGACGAACTCCGGCACGCTCATCCCGACCAGCGTCAGGGTGGAGATCACCGTGTCCGGCCAGCGGTCCCGGTACAGGCCGGCGACGACGCCCAGCACGATCGAGGAGGTGACCGCGACGGCGACGGTGGCGACCGCGATCAGCATGGTGTTGCGCAGGTGCAGCCACAGGGTCGCGGCGACGGGTTCACCGGACACCAGGGACACCCCGAAGTCGCCGCGCACGGCACCGGCGATCCAGTCGGCGAACCGCAGGACGGCCGGACGGTTCAGCCCCATCTGCTCGCGCAGCGCGGCCACGGCGTCGGGGGTGGCGTCCTGGCCGAGCACCTGCGTGGCCACGTCGCCCGGGAGCAGCTGGACGGCGGCGAACACGATCACCGACGCCAGGAGCACGGTGACGGCCGCGGACAGCAGCCGCCTGGAGGTGTAGACGATCATCAGGGCCTCAATCCGATGTTGAGGTAGTCGAACTCGAACCCGGACTCGTGGTAGTTGAGGACGTTCCGGGAGAGGCCGACCAGCCGGTCGGCGAACATCGGGGTCATCGCGCCGCCCTCGTCCACGACCATCCGCTGGGCGTCCTGGTACAGGGTGCGGCGGCGGTCCTCGTCGGCGGTGGCGCGGGCGGCGTCGAGCAGGTCGTCGAAGGCGCCGTCGGCCCAGGCGGTCTCGTTGTAGGAGGAGCCGCTGCGGAAAACCTGGTTGAGCAGCTGGTCGGCCGGCCGCCCGGTGTACCAGTACGTCGCCATCAGCGGCTTCTGCATCCAGATCTGGGTGTAGTAGGAGTCCGCCGAGGTGTTGCGGACGGTGATGTCGATCCCGGCCTCGGCCACGGAGTCGCGGTAGGCCAGTGCCATCGGGGTGAACACCGGGTCGTAACCGGAGGTGTAGAGCTCCACACCCAGGCCCTCGTGCCCGGCCTCGGCGAGCAGCGCCCGGGCCCGGTCCGGGTCGTGTTCGACCGCGTAGTCGGTCCAGTAGGGCGTGCCGGGCGGGACCGGGTTGTCGTTGCCCGGTACGCCGGTGCCCTGGAGGGCCACGTCGATGACGTGCCGGGGGTCGTAGGCCAGCTTCATCGCCCGGCGCACGCGCGCGTCGGTGAACGGCTCGACCGTGGTGAGCATCGGCAGCACGTACCACTGGGCGTTGACCGAGCGCGCGATGGTCGCGCGGTCGGAGGCCTCCACGACGCGGGCGGTGGCGAAGTCCAGGTTGGTCTGCGAGATCAGGTCGACCTGGCCGGCCAGCAGCGCGTTGGTCCGCGCCTGGATGTCGGTCATCGAGAACATCTCGATGGCGTCCAGGGCGGGCGGCCCCTCCCAGTGGTCGTCGTGGGCAACGATCCTGCCCCTGCCGCCGGGGGAGAAGGAGTCGAGCCGGAAGGGCCCGGTGCCGATGCCGGTCGCGCCGATCGTGTCGCCGTCACCGTCGGGGACGACGTAGCAGTTGTAGTTGGTGAGCAGCGCCGGGAACTCGAAGTTGGGCGTGGTGAGCTCGACCACCAGCACGCCCTGCTCGGGGGTGTGCACCCGGCCCGGGTCGATCAGCGGGCCCAGGACCGTCCCCTGCGGCGAGGCCAGGTCGGGATCGACGATCCGGCGGAGCGTGTAGGCGGCGTCCGCGGAGGTGAAGCGGCGGCCGTCGTGGAAGCGGACCCCGTCGCGCAGCCGGAAGGTCCACACCAGGCCGGCGTCGTCGGACTCCCACCCCGTGGCCAGGTCGGGCACGGTCTGCCCGTCCTGGTCCATCCGGACCAGCCGGTTGTACAGGGCCCCGAGGTACTCGTAGGCCGACAGGGAGCTGGCCGGGTCCAGGGTCTCGGCCTGCGACGCCGGCGGCCGGGCCATGCGCAGCACGCCGCCGTCGGCAGTGGCGCCCGTGGCGGCGGCCTCGGGGAGCGCCGGCGCCGCCTGCTGACCGGACGCGGCGCAGCCGGGGAGCAGGACCGCGGCCCCGAGCGCCCCGGCTCCCCCCAACAGGGCGGTTCTGCGCGGGATCCGCGGCGGGGCGCCCCCGGCCCCCGGTGAACGCGGCATGTCTTGCCTTCCGTGGTGTGCTGCGAACAGGTTAATCGTTCAGTGAACGATTGATGCGATTCTTGCACGATAGAGGTCGGACGCCGATGGTTCAACGGGCGGCAGAGCGGGTAAATGAAACCGGCCACGTGTCTCCGCCACGGATCACCGCAGGTCGGGCGCGTGGGGGAGGGCCGGGCGGGGCCTGCGTCATGTGACGGCGGTGCGCGGTGGTCGGAGTGCGTGGCCCGGCGCGGCCGGGCCCGAGGCGGGCCGCGCCTGGGCGGGGCGGCACATCCCCGCGTGGGTCACCGGCGCTTGGGCGTTCCCGGCCCTGCGCGGCCTCGACACACACGCGGGCGTCGGTCCGACCTTTCTCGGGGAAAGGGTATGCCGAATCCAGTGGGCTGACCACAAACGTTTCCGATGTGACGCAAGGGGGTCCGCCCCGGATGATCTTGTACTTGTAGCGGGTTCGGGCACCCGAACTCGCTACAAGTACAAGATCACGACAGGAGGGGTGGAGTAGCGAACCTTTCCGGTCACAGCACTATTCGGCCAGAATCCAGAACGCGGCGAAGCCCGCGAGGACGAACACCAGCGTCGCATAGCTGTAGAGCATCCATTTCTCCCGCAGGGAGAGCTCGTACTCCTCGCCGGCCGTCTCCTTCTGCTGCGCCGCCACCACCACGGGGCGGAAGGGGAGTATCAGCACGGCCAGGGGCAGGACCGCGGCGGTGTACAGCACCAGGGCCTCGTACCCCGTATTCCCCCGCTGGCCGGTCCCCAGCAGGATGGTCCCGGCCCCGAGGAGCGCCATAAGCCCGAACGCGAGCAGAGAGGATTTCAGATGCCTGCCGACAAAGTAAACAGAAAGGGGTACCAGCAGGGTGCACGCGATCGCGATGGTCCTCCACTGCTCCACCGTCAGGTATTCAGCACGCATGTCTTGCTTTCTACTGAAGTCCACCGTTTCGTTTTATTCTAGTCGGTTGCCGGATCTGGTCGGCTGTCAGGGCTGTCGCATTCCCGGTGGGCGATGATGTTCGTGCTGGCCAGGGGATCCTGGTCACCACCAGCGATCGGGTGGATGCCTCGGGGCCTCGATGCTCGGCTTCCCGGCATCGCGGACGCGAGCGGTGACGCCTCGCCCGCACACTCGCGGTCACCGACGGAGACCGCGAGCCACGGGCTCAGCCCGCTCGACCCGCCGAACCCCCGCCCTACCCGGGTGGGAAGGCCTCCACCACGCCCGGCGGGGACACCTCTTCGCCGCCGACACGCCACACGCGGGCCCTGCCCGCGCCCACACCCGCGGGAACCTACAGTCGGCGGTAGTCCGGCAGGTGGCCGACGGGTCTTCCGGGAGGCTGGGAGAGGCGTCCCGGGGCAGGACCGGTCCCGTCAGGGTGCCGTTGCCGCCCCGGTGCCCGCCCCCTGGACCACCCACCCCGGGGCAGGTACCGGGCACCGCACAGCGCGCCCCGGACGAGGGGCCGGCGTCGAAGGGTCAGGGGGAACGCGTGGCCGGTGACAGAACCGATCAGGAGCGGGCCTACGCCCTGCTCGACCTGGGGGACGAGATCGTCCACGCCCGGGCGTTGCAGATCGCGGCCGAACTGGGGCTTGCCGACCTGCTCGCCTCGGGGCCGTGCCCGGCCGAGGACCTGGCGGAGCGGACGGACTCCGACCCCGGGGCCCTCCACCGCCTGATGCGGCTGCTGGCCTCCCGCGGGATCTTCCACGAGACCGGGCCCGGTGTCTTCGGGCTGACGGCGATGGGCGGTCCGCTGCGCTCCGACCACCCGGCCTCCGTGCGTTCGGTCCTGGCCCTGGCGGGAACGGTCGCCCCACTGGTCCTGGGCGGGGTCCGGCACAGCCTGCGCACCGGTGAGGCCACCTTCCCGGAGGTCGCGGGAGAGCACATCTACGACTACATGGCGCACCACCCCGAACACGGGCGCCTGTTCGACGAGGCGATGCGGGAACTGACCCGTGTCGCGGTGCCCGCGGTGCTCGACGCCTACGACTTCGCGGGCGCCTCCCGCATCGTCGACGTCGGGGGCGGTTCAGGGGCTCTGCTGAGCGCGGTCCTGCACCGTGAGCCCGGCGCGAGCGGAATCCTCTTCGACACCCCCGGGGTCGTGGATGCCGCACGGGAGAGGACCCGGGACGAGGGCCTGGCCGGCCGGTGTTCGGTGGTCGGCGGGGACTTCTTCCGCGAGGTACCGGCGGGCGGTGACCTCTACGTACTGAAGTGGGTCCTGCACAACTGGTCCGACGAACGTGCGACCGCCCTCCTGCGCGGCTGCCGCAGAGCCATGGGCGAGGACGCGAAACTCCTCGTCATCGAGTCGGTGCTGCCCTCGGACGGCACCTCCCACCCGGGAAAGGCCATGGACCTGTCCATGCTCGTCCTCTCCGGCGGGCGGGAACGCACCGAGGAGCAGTTCGCCGAGCTGCTGGCCGGGGCCGGCCTGGGGCTCGAACGCGTGGTCCCGACGTCTTCGCCGCACAGCCTCGTCGAGGCGGCCCCCCGGTGAACCGCTCCCGGCGCGCCCCTCCGCCGAGGAGGCCGGGCGCCGGGGTCAGCGCCCCTGGCCCAGCCAGACCGGGGTGATGTCCACCGATCGGATCAGCCAGGTCGTGCCCACCCGCCGGTAGGTGTTGTCGTACCGGCCACCGACCGACCACCAGTCCCCGGGGTCGTCCGCACTGCGAAGGTGGACGGCGTGCATGGAGGAACGGGAGGTGGCACGGTCCCCGCTGACCTCCACCCGGTGGTTCGCGCTCAGATGGTGGGTCCGGTGGTAGCGCCCCAGGTCGGCCGCCACATACTCGGCAAGGCCGGCGCGGCCGCTGTGCTCCGCTCCCGGCATGCGCAGGACCCCGTCCTCGGTGAACAACGCGGCGTATCCGGCGAAGTCCCGGTCATCGAGGCAGCGGACGAACTCGGCCAGCAGGTCGCAGATGTCGGCGCGGTCGAACAGCGAACGCAGGCGCGCGGCTTCCTCGTGCACGGTCCCTCCCGTATTCTCCGGTCCGACGGCGTGGTTCACCTGCCCCGCAGCAGGGCGGTGTACAGGGTCAGCCCGGGGCCGAACGTCATGGCGACCCCGTGTTGTCCGGGCGCCAGCGGCGTGGTGTTCTGGAGTTCGGCGATGACGAGCGGGAGCCCGGCGGAGGAGCAGTTCCCGTACTCCTGGAGGACGTGTCGGGAGGCCCGGGTCGCCGAAGGGCCGAGGGAGAGGCTCTTCTCGGCGGCGTCGATGATGCGCCGCCCCCCGGGGTGGACCGCCCACCAGCCGATACCCCCCGGAGTCAGTCCGTGCGGGGAGAGCAGATCGGTGACCAGTCCGGGCAGACAGGTGGCGATCAGGTCGGGGATGGCCGCGGAGAGCCCCATCCTGAAGCCCTGGTCTCCGACTTCCCACGTCATGTGCTCTTCGTGCCCTTGGTCGGTGTGGGAGGCCAGGTCCAGCACGACCGGTGCGGACCGGGTGCTTGCCGACCGGCCTGCGTCCCCCTCGACGACCAGGGCCACGGCCGCGTCACCGAACAGGGAGTTGATGACGAACTGCTCCGTGTCCCAGGGCGGGGGCTGAAGGTGCAACGAGGACAGTTCGAGGCTGAGCAGTACCGCGGGCTCCGGGTGGCATCCGGCGAAGTCCACACACGCGGCCAGACCGGGAAGCGCGGCGAAGCATCCCATGTGGCCGACCACGAGCCGCCGTGTGGAGGGGCGCATCCCCAGGTCCCGGAGCAGCCGGGAGTCGACCCCGGGGGTTCCGTAACCGGTCGAGGAGACAAGGCACAGCAGACCGACCTCCTTCGCCGGCACCCCGGCCAGGTCGAGTGCTCCCCCGACCGCTTCCGTCGCCAGGGGCAGGCCCTCCTCCTGGAACCGGCGCATTCGGGGGGCCGTGGACCAGTGCGAGACGTCCTCGACCCTGGGGTCGATCACCAGGTGGCGTCTGCGGATTCCCGAACCCGCCAGGATCTTGTGCAGAACCTGGTCCCCGGCGTGCTCGGCGGGCAGCAGGCCGGTCAGTTCCGCCTGGTCCAGGGCAGCGGCCGGCAGGGCCGTGTGGATACTGCTGATCTGTACCGCTTCCATACCAGAAGCCTCCTCGCCGCCCCGGTGTACGCCGCACCACCGCCATCACCGGGCGCCCGCCGCTCGTTCCGGTCGCGGAACGTGTCCCAGCCCTTCCCACCCGTGTACTGCTCTACCCAGAATCGCGAAACGCCCCGTGACCAGGGCCGGGTCTGCTTTCCTTGCGGCGGAGCAGGTATGTGTTCCCGCGCCGCATCCGGTGCGGCGGTTCCGCTCCAAGAGTGGTGCCGGGGCGGGGAACGTGTCTGCTGGTGAACCCAGGCCTCAGGAAGGCCACCAGACTCCACTTCCTCGCGGAACCGGAATCGGTCGAGCCCGGGGGGAGCGGCCTCCTCCGGCACCCCCGGCGTGGGGAGAACCACGGTTGGTGGACATGTCCCGGCACGGAGGGCCGGCCGAATCCTCCCCGTCGGTCTTTCGCGAGACCTACCGGAAGCCCACGACGTCCTCTGGGCGCAGAGTCTGCAACTCCGTCACACCGAGGTCCTCCCCGGCCACGGCCGCCGCTTCGATCCGTCTCGCCTGCTGGGTCACACTCTCCTCGAACAACTTGCGGACCGCGCGTCCGTTGCCGCTCGCGAACCCCCCAGCCTGTTCGGCCACCAGCGCGTCCAGCGCTTCCCGGGTCTGTTTCGGCACCAGGAAGTCGTTGCCCTCGGCCATCCCGACGAAGATTCGCACCAGCTCGTCCGGCGCGTAGGGGACGAACTCCACTGTGCGGGAGAACCGCGATTCCAACCCCGGGTTGCTTGACATGAAGTCGCGCATCTCCCGGGTGTAGCCGGCGGCGATCACCACCACCTCGTCGCGGTGGTCCTCCATCAGTTTCAGGAGCGTGTCCACGGCTTCCTGCCCGTAGTCCACGTCTCCACTGGGACGGACGAGCGTGTACGCCTCGTCGATGAACAGCACACCGCCCCGTGCGCGGTCGAACACCTCGCGCGTGCGCTGGGCTGTGTGGCCCACGTACGACCCCACCAGGTCGGCCCGGCTGGCCTCCACCACCTGTCCCTGGGAGAGCACCCCCAGCGCGGCCAGCAGCTCCCCGTAGACCCGCGCGACCGTGGTCTTGCCCGTGCCCGGAGCTCCTGCGAAGACCAGGTGCCGCGAGGGCAGCGGGGCCGCCAGCCCGGCCGCCTGACGCCGACGGCCGGCCGAGAGCAGGTTCGTGAGGTCGGTGACCTCGCGCTTCACTGCCGCAAGACCCACCATGGCGTCCAGCCGTCCCAGCAGATCCTTGACTTGGCCAGCATCCCTCGGGCTCTCCCCGACCCGGGAGGAGAGGCCTCTGTCCACGACTCCTGAGAGGTCCTCGGGCAGGATCAGAGACAGATCCTCCGACGAGGAGAAGTCTCCGTCGACGATCCGGGTGGCCTGGGCCTGGACGGTCTCCTCGAACATACGGCGCGCCTCGCGCCCGTTGCCGAAGGTCTCGTCGCGCTTCTGTGCTTGAAAGTGCCGGGTGACCAGGTCCCGCACGCCTTCCCCCAGGGCGTAACCCTGCTTCTCCGCCGCCCCCGTGAAGATCGTGGTGAGCTGCTCGGGCGAGTAGTTCTCGAACTCGATGGTCCGGGCGACCCGCGACCGCAGCCCTGGGTTCGTGTCGAGGAAGCCGCGCATCTCGCTCGAATACCCGGCGAAGACGATGACGATCTCCTCCCGCAGGTCCTCCATCAGCTTGATGAGGGTGTCGATGGCTTCCTGGCCGAAGTCGGAACCGCTGCCGAACTTGCGGGACAGCGCGTATGCCTCGTCGACGAACAGGACACCGCCCCGGGCCTGTTCGACCACTTCGGTGACCTTGGCGCTGGTGCCGCCCAGGTGTTCGGCCACGAGGTCGGGGCGTGCCGCCTCCACGAACTGCCCGCTCTCCAGTACACCAAGTGCGCGCAAGATCTGTCCATAGAGCCGGGCCACGGTGGTCTTGCCGGTTCCGGGTGGCCCCGAGAAGACGAGGTGGCGGCTGACGTTGAACGCGGGCAGCCCCGCCGCCACACGCTTGGCGCTGACCTGTTGGAAGTTGGCGAGGGAGCGAACCTCCTTCTTCACACCGTCCAGCCCCGTCATCGCGTCCAGCTCGGCCAGTAGTTCCTCCAACGGCCGGGCCTGCCCCTCGGGCACGTCCGGTCGGACCGTTTCCGCGCCACCCGGGACCTGGGCCCTGACCTGGTCCTTGTCCCCGTTCCCGGTGATCTCCGTGTCCTCGACCTGCACGATCGCGGTCGTTGCGGAGTTCACCCCTTCGTCAGCGTTACCGGAGACCGTGCACCTCACCAGGCGCACGCGACTGGTGTCGTGCACAGTCAGACCGGAACTCTTCCCGTCCCGGACCGTGGTGTCCTCCAACGTGACCACGGCCCCTTCCGTTGCGGCGATCCCGGCCGACGCACATCCGCTCACCGCCGATGAGCGCAGGACCAGCCGCGAATCGCCCCGCACGTGCACCCCGTGTGGAGTGCAGTCCGAGAGCCGGGCCTTGTCGACCTCGGCTGTGGACCCGTCATTGAGGTACAGCGCGTTGCCCCTGCAGTTGGTGATCGCCATGGCGTTCACCGTGACCGTGCTGTCCTCGGTGACCAGGAGGCCGCCCTCGACATCTTCCCCGTCCAGATCGGTCAAGCTGCCCCGCGCGTCCAGGATGTACGCCATCATCGTCGACTGTGAGGCACGCAACCGGGTGACCTCGAACCGTCCTTTGTGTGCGACGAACGCAGCCGTTTTCTCCAGCGCCTCCGGAGGGCTCTCACGTAGTTCGACATCCGACAGCGCGGTCCGGCACCCGGTGAGGTAGATCCCGGCCCCGGAGACGCGGGCGAAGGACAGCCTTTCACCGCTGACCTTTGCGTTTTCCCCGCAGAGGCCGGCTTGGCCCGCGTCCTCGACGACGAGGTCGCGGACGGTCAGCGAGCCCTCCCGGACCGCCAGGGCGTTGCCCTTGGCGTTGGTGATGCGAACATCGGAGACAGTCATCTCGGATTCGTCCCAGGCGAACACGGAGTCGCCGCCCGCACGACCACCGTTCACCCGCAGGCGGGTGAACTCCGCCTTGGAGCGCCCGGTCACCCGTACTGGCCAGCCCCGGTCTCCGGTGATCGCCAGGTTCGTGAACCTCGGAGCAGCGGAATCCTGCACGTGGACCGCTTGGACCGTATCCCCGCCGCAGTCGGTCAGCGTGCAGTCGGTGATCGAGGGGGAGGCATTGGCGACGTACAGGGTGTGCCACGTGTCGTGGCCACCGGCGAAGGTGGTTCTCGCGACGTCGGGCGTCCCAGGTCCCGTGATGGTGAGCACTGCCTTGGTGAAACCGCAGTCGCCCATCTTCCCTGTGGAGTTGATCGCGTAGACGCCTCCACCCTCGAACGAGCAGTTGAAGAACTCGACTCTCGCCTCCTTGGCGTGTATCCGAGAGTCCGAGAAGAAGGAACAGTCGACGGCCTTGAACGAGACCTTCGGGTGTGCGTACACGGGCGGGTACTCGGTTGTGGTGTTGCGCACGCGCACACCGTGCAGCTCCAGCCGCCCCTTGCGCACGTTGAACACATTCGTGGCACCCGCCGAAACCGTCACGGTGCCGGGTCCGTGGGTGGGCACCACGATGACGTGCTGCTTCACACCGATCACTTCGGACTCCGAGTAGTGGCCCGGCTCGACGTGCAGGTACAGGTCACGGTTTGCGTACCTCGGGTCCCGCAGCGCCGCACCCAGGCTGGAAAAGGCGTAGGGGTTGGTCTGCGAGACTCGGACCGTGTACATCCATCGGCTCCCGGGGGTGTGTGGCCCGGCTGCGCGGGCTGTGCGGAGGGCATGCGACATGTACCGTATCGGCCGCTGTGCGTTCCGTGGCGCAGACCGCGTTCCTGCGTTCGGTCCCAGCTGTCCCTGCCCGTGCCAGGGTCCCGCCGAACGACAGCCGGCTCGCCCCACCCTTCGAGGTGAGAGGCCCCACCGGGTGCGGGCCCGACGGGTGGGCCTGCCCAGGAAGGCGTTGGTTTAGCCCGTGACGCCGGTGCGTTCCCTTCGGTTGGGGACCACACGTATCGGTCGGGCGCAGGCGCGGGATCACCGAGAACCCCACCCGGCCGGGAGCTCTGCGCACGGTGTGCGGGGTCGTGGCCGAGAACCTCCGTTCCCAGCCGCCGGAACTCCGGTGCGGCCGGTGTGAGGGGCCCTCCCCGGGACGCGGTGTCGGTGGGATGTGGTTGTCTCACACCATGGGTGTTGAGATCGAGCGGTTTCTGCCATTGGTGCGCGCACTGCCGGAGTGCGAGTACACGGAGTCGGACCGGTACACGACCTTCCGTGTGCGCGGTAGGCCGTTCGGCTACCTGTGGCCGGACACCGCCACCGTGGGGCTGAAACAGACCCTGCTGGAACAGACCGCACTCGTGGCCGAGCGGCCCGAGGTGTTCGAGGTGCAGTTCACCGCGGGAGGGTTCGGCTGGGTGGTCGTCCACCTCGACGGGATCGACCTGGAGGAGCTCAGCGAGCTCACCCTGGAGGCCTGGTACCTGACAGCGCCCGAGGAACTACTCACCACCCCTCCGACCCCGGCGGCCCTGATCGAGGCCTGATCCGGGACGAACCAGCGGGGAGTTCCCCGGAGACCGACGGCTGCTCCGGTCCGGTGTAGAACTCTCCGCTCACGGCCCTGGAGGGGTGGCCAGGCCGGGCCCGCGTGCGCCGGCTTCCCCCGAAATACCCGACCGGTCCAGCCCGAATGGTTCGAAAACTTTCGAGGAAACGGGCCTGAGTTCCCGCTTCCGGTGGCGCCCTTCCATGAGTCGATACAGATTTTGCTGTCCACGGCGGTATTGAGCTGGGGTTTCCATGCCTTCGGGCGTGAGTCACTTTACGAAACATTTCGGAAACCATTGACAACCCCGCGGATGCGGACGAATACTGCCGGTCACGGCACTCCGCCGTTCCCCCCGCGTCGTACGGCGCCGATGTACGGCGACCGCCCCCGGTCGCCGCCGTCCCCGTCGGGCCGTACCGCGCCGCCCGGCCCCGCGCCGGCCTCACGAAGAGGAGAGCGACCATGACCGACACCCCCGACCGCCCGTTCGACCGCAGAAGATTCATCGGTATAGGCGGCGTCGGCGCCCTGGCGATGGTGGCGCCCGTGGTGGCGTCCGGCCCCGCCCACGCCCTGACGACCATCACCCAGAACCAGACCGGCAACCACGGCGGGTACTACTACTCCTTCTGGACCGACGGGGGCGGCTCCGTCTCCATGACGCTGGGGTCCGGAGGCAGCTACAGCACCTCGTGGAGCAACACCGGGAACTTCGTCTGCGGCAAGGGCTGGGGCAACGGCGGCCGCAGGAACGTGAACTACTCGGGCAGCTTCAACCCGTCCGGCAACGGCTACCTGTGCCTGTACGGGTGGACGTCGAACCCGCTGGTGGAGTACTACGTCGTCGACAACTACGGGACGTACCGGCCCACGGGGGAGTACCGGGGAACGGTCCACTCCGACGGCGGCACCTACGACCTCTACCGCACGATGCGCTACAACGCGCCCTCCGTCGAGGGCACCCGGACCTTCCCCCAGTACTGGAGCGTACGGCAGTCGAGGAGGACCGGCGGGACCATCACCAGCGGCAACCACTTCGACGCGTGGAACAACGCCGGTATGGGGCTGGGCAGTTTCAACTACTACATGATCCTCGCGACGGAGGGGTACCGGAGCAGCGGCAACTCCCACCTCACGGTGAGCGGATGAGGACCCCGCCTCCGGTGCGGGGCCGCACGGTGACCGCCCCCGGCCGTCCCTCGGCCCCCGGCGCGCGCTGAACGCCGAGCCCCCGCAGCACCCGTCCGACACCACCCCACACCGCACCGGTGGTGCGGCGGCCCCGCTCGCCGCGCCACCGGTGCCCTCCAACCCGGCCGACACGTCGATCCGACTCCGAAGGAGCCCCGGAGGAAACCACCCTCTGGGGGAGGGGGTCAGAGGTGGGTACCGCCCAGGAGGTTCTTCTGGATCTTGCCCATCGCGTTGCGGGGGAGCGCGTCCACCACCCGCACCTCACGCGGGCGCTTGTGCACCGACAGCTGGGCGGCGACGTGGTCGATGACGGACCCCGGGTCGACGCCGTCACCCACCAGGTAGGCGACGATCCGCTGGCCCAGGTCGTCGTCGGCCTCGCCCACCACTGCCGCCTCGCGCACCGCGGGGTGGCCGAGCAGCGCGGACTCCACCTCCCCGGCGCCCACCCGGTAGCCGCCGGTCTTGATCATGTCGACGGACATCCGCCCCACCACCCGGTGCCAGCCGTCCCCGCCGAGCACGGCGGCGTCACCGGTACGGAACCACCCGTCGTCGGTCCAGGCCGCCGCGGTGGCCTCCGGCAGACCGAGGTAGCGGTCGAACAGGGTGGCGCCGCGGACCTGGAGCTCACCGATGGCCTCCCCGTCCGACGCGACCGGCTCCCCGTGCTCGCCGCGCAGCCGCGACTCCACACCGGGCAGGGCCGTCCCCACCCAGCCGGTGCGCCGGGGCGCGTCGGCGCGCGCGGCCAGCGTGATCAGGGTCTCGGTCATCCCGTACCGCTCAACGGGGCTGTGGCCGCAGGCCGCCCGCAGGCCCTCGGCCACCGGGTCGGGGAGCGCGGCGCTGCCGGACACGAGCAGCCGCGCACCGGCCATCGCGCGGGCGCAGTCCTGGTCCCGGACGATCCGCGACCACACGGTCGGCACGCCGAAGAACAGCGTTCCGCGCCTGTGTCCGCCCGCGCCGCCTCCCGCGGGCCGGCCGCCTCCGTTCGCCGCGGCGGCGTAGGCGGCGGGGGTGGGGCGGACGGTGTGCAGCAGCGGGCTGCCCACGCGCAGGGCCCCCAGCACTCCCAGGACCAGGCCGTGCACGTGGAACAGCGGGAGCCCGTGGACCAGGACGTCGTCGCGGGTCCAGTCCCAGGCGTCGGCGAGCGCGTCCACGTCGGCGGCGACGGCCCGCCGCGACAGGACGGCGCCCTTGGGCCGGCCGGTGGTCCCGGAGGTGTACATGATCAGCGCGGCGGACGCGGGCGGGGCCTCGGGGGCCGTGTACGAGGAACGCTCAGCCGGGTCGACCGGGACGACAGGCAGGTCGACGCCCTCCTGCGGGGCGCCCAGCCACAGGGCCGCGCCGGAGTCGCGCACGATGTGGCGGCGTTCGACCGTTCCCGCGTCCGCCGGGACGGGGACCACGGGGACCCCGGCCAGCAGGCCGCCGACGACGGCGACGACCGTGGACAGGGAGGCCTCGCCGTGGACGGCGACGGCGTCGGCCCCGCAGATCCGTTCGGCGACGGCGGCCGCCGCGGACCACAGCCCCTCGCGGTCGAGCTCCGCCTCGCCGACCCGCACCGCGGACCCCTCACCCGCACTGGGGTTCAGCAGCATGCCCCGCTCCCGTCCGTCGCTTCCGATCCGGTCGCGAGCCAGTACACCACAGGGCGTCGGCCGCCACCGCCAGAAGGGAGAGCACCCTCACCGCGCCGGGAGGCGAACACGTGTCGGGTCAGGGGGGAGACCACTCCTAGCATGGAACCCATGAACGAACTCTCACCCGAGCAGAGCGCACGGGTCGTCGCCCTGGCCATGGACCTCGCCCGGGAGGGCGGAACGGAGGAGCTGCTGGAGTTCCTCGACCACGGCCTGCCCGTCGACGCCCGCGACGAACAGGGCAACACCCTGGTGATGCTCGCCGCCTACCACGGCCACGAGACGACGGTCCTCGCCCTCGTCGACCGCGGCGCCGACGTGAACCTGCGCAACGACAAGGACCAGACACCCGTGGCCGGAGCCCTGTTCAAGGGGGAGGAGGGCGTCGTCAGGGCGCTCGTCGCGGCCGGGGCCGACCTCGACGCGGGCACGCCCAGCGCCCGGGCCGCGGCCGAGATGTTCGGCCGCACCGGTCTGCTGCCCTGATCCCCCACCGCTGCGGACCCGGGCCCGTGCCCGTGGACGCCTGACACCGGGGCCCGCAACGGGCCGAGCCGACGCGGTCGGGACCGCGTCGGCTCGGTGTCCGGGCACTCAGGTGCTCAGGCGTGTGGGTCAGGCCGGGGCGTTGTTCGGGTTGGGCTCGGTCTGCCCGACCTTGCCGGCCTGGAGGGCCTCGATGGCCTTGCGCACACCCTCGCCGTAGGCGGCGTCGGCCTGCGTGCAGTTGCCGATGTGGCGCTCGATGGTGGCCTGCGAGGCACCGTCGATCGCACGCGCGGTGTTCTCGAACAGGACCTGCTGCTGCTCCGGCGTCATCTGGCGGAACAGGTTGCCGGGCTGCTCGAAGTAGTTGGCGTCGTCCTCGCGGTAGTCGAACCGGTCGGCGGTCGCGCCCACGGCCAGCGCCGGCTCGGCGAACTGGGGCTGCTCCTGCCAGCGGCCGTAGGAGTTCGGCTCGATGCCGGGAACGCCGCCCTGGTTGCCGTCCACGCGCATGGCGCCGTCACGGTGGTAGGTGTTGACCAGCTTGGCGCCGCGCGGGTAGTTCACCGGGATCTGGTGGTGGTTGACGCCCAGGCGGTAGCGGGCGGCGTCACCGTAGGAGAACAGGCGGCCCTGCAGCATGCGGTCGGGCGAGATGCCGATACCCGGGACGATGTTCGCCGGGGTGAAGGCGGCCTGCTCGACGTCCGCGTGGTAGTTCTCGGGGTTGCGGTTGAGCTCGAACTCACCGACCTCGATCAGCGGGTAGTCCTTCTTGGACCAGACCTTGGTCAGGTCGAAGGGGTGGAAGCGGTAGTCCGCGGCGTCGGCCTCGGGCATGATCTGGACGTAGAACGTCCACTTGGGGTTCTCGCCGCGCTCGATGGCCTCGAACAGGTCGCGCTGCGAGGACTCGCGGTCCTCGGCGACGACCTTGGCGGCCTCCTCGTCGGTGAGGTTCTTGATGCCCTGCTGGGTGCGGAAGTGGAACTTGGCCCAGAAGCGCTCGCCGGCCTCGTTGACGAACGAGAAGGTGTGCGAACCGAAGCCGTGCATGTGGCGGTAGCCGTCGGGGATGCCTCGGTCCGACATGACGATGGTGACCTGGTGCAGGGCCTCGGGGAGGTTGGTCCAAAAGTCCCAGTTGTTCTCGGCCGAGCGCATGTTGGTGCGCGGGTCGCGCTTGACGGCGCGGTTGAGGTCGGGGAACTTCAGCGGGTCGCGGAAGAAGAAGACCGGCGTGTTGTTGCCGACGATGTCCCAGTTGCCCTCTTCGGTGTAGAAGCGCAGGGCGAAGCCGCGGATGTCGCGCTCGGCGTCGGCCGCGCCGCGCTCACCGGCGACGGTGGAGAAGCGGGCGAACATCTCGGTCTGCTTGCCGACCTCGGAGAAGATCGCGGCCTTGCTGTACCGGCTGATGTCGTGGGTGACCGTGAAGGTGCCGAAGGCGCCGGAACCCTTGGCGTGCATCCGGCGCTCGGGGATGACCTCGCGGTCGAAGTGGGCGAGCTTCTCCAGGAACCACAGGTCCTGGAGCAGCATCGGGCCGCGCGGGCCCGCGGTGAGGCTGTTCTGGTTGTCCGCGACGGGGGCGCCGTTGGCTGTTGTCAGCGGCTTGGTGTTGTCGTGCGACATTCGTTCCTCGGTCCTAAGGTGGGATCTCTTTGTGCTGCGGTGGAGCACCGGTCGTGTGTCAGGCCTTCTGGCAGGCGGGGCATACGCCCCAGTAGGTGACCTCGACCTCGTCGATGGCGAAGCCGTGGTCCTGCGAACCCGTCATGCAGGGGGCGGCTCCGGTGGCGCAGTCCACGTCGGCGATCTCGCCGCAGCTGCGGCAGACCACGTGGTGGTGGTTGTCCCCCACCCTTCGCTCGTAGCGCGCCGCCGACCCCTCCGGTTCGATCCGCCTGACGAGCCCGGCGTCTGTCAGAGCCCTGAGCACGTCGTACACCGCTTGTGTGGACACCGCACCGAGCTGGCCGCGGACCGCCTGGAGGACGGCACTGGCATCGGCGTGCGGATGAGCCCCGACAGCCTCCAGAACCGCCACCCGTGGCCGGGTCACGCGTAGTGAGGCCTCCCGGAGGAGAGCCTCCGTCTCCGTCTGGTGCATACGCCCATTGAAGCACTTTTCTGGAATGATTCCAACAAAGGCGAGCCTAAGTCCCGAAGCCGGTGGTGGTCAGGCCGGTCGCGACGGCGCGGGCGCGGGCGCGGGAGGTGGCGGCCGGGGCCCGGGCGGTGGCACCGCCCGCGCACCCTGGGGCCCGGGGCGGCGGAGGCGCGCGGCCTCCACCGTCGGGCATCCGACGCGGACAGGTGCCGAGGGTCCCGGGGGAGGCGCAATTCGACCGGACGAGACGGCCGCCGACCCCGACCACGGCACAGATGAAGGGGAAGGCATCGCGAGATCGAACAGAAAAGGATGGGTGGAATCACCAGGGCGGTGGAGTATTGGCCGGTCACGGGGTTCTGTGTTTCTGGTATTCGAGGACGGCCTGGTCAGAAGCACTGCCATCGGTGGACCTACCTGTTTTTGGTGCGTGTGATTGACATCCATTTTCCGGTGTCGAATATTCGGTGGACAGCGTGCTGGAAAAAGCCCGCTGCCTTCGTCGCACACCCTGAGGAGCCATGAAATGGGATCACGATATCCGGGTCGCCGGACGGCAGCCCTCCTCCTCGGCCTGCTGGCCGCCACCCTCGCCCCCCTGACACCCGCGACGGCCGCAGCCGATCCCGTGCGGACCATGGCGGGAACGGGCCCCTACGACGCCGAGTACGTCACCACCATCCGCCTGCGCGACCACACGATCTACCGCCCCGTCGACCTGCCCGACAACGAGACGCTGCCCGTCGTCGCCTGGGGCAACGGCGCCTGCCGCGCGGACGGGACCTGGTTCGAGAACATCCTCACCGAGTTCGCCTCGCACGGGTTCCTGGTCATCGCCAACGGACGCCCCGGCGGGACGGGGCGCACCGACCCCGAGATGCTCACCGAGGCCGTCGACTGGGCGATCCAGGAGAACGGCCGCCTGTTCAGCGAGTACCGGGGGCGGATCGACACCGGCAACATCGCCGTCATGGGCCAGTCCTGCGGCGGCCTGGAGACCTACGAGGTGGCCGACGACCCCCGGATCACCACCACCGTGCTCTGGAACAGCGGCCTGCTGAGCGACGCCGACAACCACCTGCTCGACGACCTGCACGCCCCGATCGCCTACTTCGCCGGCGGGCCGTCCGACATCGCCTACGAGAACGCCCTCGACGACTGGGAGAGGATCCCCTCCGACCTGCCCGCGTTCATGGGCAACCTCGACGTCGGCCACTTCGGGACCTTCGCCGAGCCCAACGGCGGCGAGTACGGCCGGGTGGGCACCGCATGGCTCAAGTGGCAGCTCAAGGGCGACGCGCAGGCGGGCCAGGAGTTCGTCGGCGACGACTGCGGCCTGTGCTCCACCGAGTGGGACGTCCGGCAGCGGAACCTGTCGTAGGGCGCGTCCGAGGCACACCCCCCCCGCGCGGGCCACGGCCCTCGCGAACGCGCACCGCGCCCGGTCCCGCGCGTACCGCTCCGGGCCGCCCGCGGCCCGGAGCGGCCACAATGGGAGCATGTCGCAGCGAAGCCCACGCACCCGCCCCACACCGCAGCCCGCGGACGCCGACGCCCCCTGCCCCTGCGGGAGGCCGGAGCCCTACCGGGACTGCTGCGGCCGCCTGCACGGCGGGACGGCGTCCGCAGCCACCGCCGAGCAGCTGATGCGCTCGCGCTACAGCGCGTTCGCCGTCGGCGACCGCGCCTACCTCCTGCGCAGCTGGCACCCCCGCACCCGGCCCGCCGTCCTCGACCTCGACGCCCGCACGCGGTGGGTGCGCCTGGACATCCTCTCCACCACCGGCGGCACGCCCTTCCACAACGAGGGCACGGTCGCCTTCCGCGCCCTCTACCGGGAGAACGGCGGCGAGGGCGAACTCGTCGAGAACAGCCGCTTCCTGCGCCACGACGGGGCCTGGGTCTACCTCGACGCCCTGCCGGAGTGAGCCCTGGCGGAGTGAGCCCTGGCGGAGCGAGCCCCGCCGGAGTGAGCCCCGCCGGAGTGAGCCCCGCCTGGGCCCGCCCCGACCGATCGCACACGGCCGCGCCCCCAGGCAACCCACCGGGCCCGCCGGCCCCGGAAACCGGGGGCAACCGGGCCGGGCGGCCGAGGAGGCACCGCGGACGGGCGCGGCCCCTGGCGCGCCCTGTCCCCGCGACACGGTAGGAAGGGTGCGCGAACGTCGCCGACCGGACACGGAGAGCACCATGGATCCCTCGACCCCGGGCCCGCTGGAACAGGGCCCCCTCCTCCAGGACCTCGCGGGCCGACTCGTCTCGGCCGCACCCGAGGGCTGGCAGCAGCTCACCTACCTCACCAGGGTGATCGGCGCCCACACCGACGAGACCCTCGCCGTGCAGGACGCCGACGGGCAGATCAGCCAACTGGAGGTGCCGGACGGGGTCGGCGAAGCGGTCGAGGGCCTCAAGCGCGCCGGGTTCCAGGAGGGCAAGGGCACCTGGCTCTCCATGATCCTCTCGGTGCACCACACCCACCAGTTCAACGTCGAGTACAACCACGACACCGAACCCGAGCTGGCCCCCGGCACCAGCCCGCTCGTCTACGCCCAGGAACTGGAGCGCTTCCCCCGCGACGCCGACGCCGTCCCGGACTGGTTCCACGCCAGGCTCCGGGAGGCAGCCGAGCTGCCGACCGGGCAGATCACCGCGGAGTTCGGCGCCGCCCTGGTCCAGGCGTGCGCCGACGAGGGGCTGAGCGCCGAGTACCTGCCGCCGACCGGCCTGCGGGTCTCGCTGCCCGACGGCCGGCCCCTCCTGGACAACGACCTGGGGGAGACCTTCGACCAGGCCGCCGTCCTCCCGGCGGAGCAGCGCCCCGGCCTCGCCGCCCACTTCGCCTCCTACGTGGCCCGCGCGGCCCGCGAGCGCGGCGCCCCCGAGGGAACCCCCGCGGCCGCCCCCGACCCCGGGGACGCGGTGGCCCTCGCACTCGTCGCCGCCTTCCGCGAAGAGGGGGTCGAGGTCTCCTTCGAGGACGCGGACACGCTGGTCGTACCGCTGCCCGACGGCAACCAGGCCAGCACCGACATCACCGGGTTCCGCTCCGCACTGGCCGAAGCCGCCCCCGACCAGGTCGCGCACCACGCGGCCGGGTTCGCCCGCGCGGCCGTGGACCAGTTGGGCAGGGCCGCCCGGCAGGACGGCGCCGCCGACGGGGACACGGCCGCCGACGGGGACACCGGCGCGGAGCGGGCCGGAGGGCTCCGCGTCCGCCTCTACCCCGCCACCGCCTTCCCCGAGGGCGTCCTGGAGGAGCTCCTCACCCGCGAGATCGCGCCCGGCCTGTGGCAGACCGTCGTGGTCGACAGCCCCGAGTCCCTGCAACCCCTCTCCCGCAAGGCGCACGAGCGTACCGGCCGCCCCGACGAGGAGGTCTTCGCCGAGGCCGTGGCCGCATCCCTGGACGAGCCCGTGCAGGTGAGCGAACACGACCTCGACGGCACCCACCTCGTGCACATCGGCGGAGAGCACCCCTACGTGGCCGCGCAGGCGCACACCCTCGGCCGGCACCTCGGCGAGGCCCCGCACGGCGCCCTCGTGGCCTTCCCCGCCCCCGAGGTGCTCATCGCCCACCCGATCGGCCGGGGCCACCCCCTCGCGGCGATGGAGAACCTCCAGGAGATCGCCGAGCGGTTCACCGCCGACGCCGCCAAGCCCGTCAGCGCGCAGCTCTACTGGTGGCACCCGGACTCGGGCACGGGCCCGGACGGGGTGCCCGACCTGCGGGCCGTGGGCGTCGAGATCGACCACGAGGCGAAGTCGGTCGCGCTGCACACCTCCGACGAGGAGTTCGGACCCCTCGTCAACTCCCTGCTGGGTTAGGCCCCAGACGCCCCCGGGCCCCGCCACCCCCCCCGGATGCTGTTGGTTAATTCCGGGTTCTGGCCCCATGTGACGCCGTTCTCCATGACCCTTGGTCGTGGAGAACGGCGTTGTCGTATGGGATGGGTG
>NZ_JBHXQY010000048.1:0-48894 GCF_042716955.1 Nocardiopsis sp. NPDC058631
GGACAAGTCCCGGTGGCCCCCGCCTCTGTGCGCGCCTCCTGCCGCGGGCCTTCCGCCACCGGCTCTCCCACCACCTGACTCCTCATGCGGCCCTGTCAGCGCCGGCGGAGGGTTCCGATGCCCAGGAGCAGAGTCATGACCCGATGCGACGGAGACCGTGCAGTGCGTCGGTCCATGCCTCGATACAGCGCACGAGGGCGTCACGGTCGGTCGGCGCCACCGCCCTCTTCTGCTCGCGCACGTCGATGACGCGCTCCAGCCAGCAATGCCTCTCGTACTCGTCGGAGGCCTCGTCGTGCAGGACGACGTAGTGCGCGGCGAGCTCAGTGCTCACCGCGACGAATTCCTCCTGTAGTAGAGCGAGGTCGGCACGGTGGCGGTGACTCACGGTGCTGGTGTCCCATCGTGTCGGCGAGGCCCGGCGGCAGCGGCCGGCTTCGCTCCACGCGGTCGCGATCGGTGCGGGAGCGGAAGCACGGCAGAACACTCGCATCCTACCCTTACGTAAGAGTAGAAATACGGTTCGGCTCACCGCGGGAACCCTGACGTGTCTGCGGCGGGACTGCTGGAGAGCCGTGGCGACCGTTCGGGGATTCGACGTGAGCGCGTCGGCAGGCGCCGGGGTCCGAGTCCACCCGCACAACGAGCAGGAGGGACCGATGAGTGCCCGGTCCCAGGAACTCATCCGGTGGGCGACGCCGACGGGAGGGCTCACTCTCCGGCCCCGGCACGACCTCCGCGGAGCGGGCTCCGGTCCAGCCGATGAACCCTTCGCCGTGCGGGCGCCGGTACGGCCGCACTGAGCGGAATTGACGGCGGCACGGCGGAGTGGTGACATTTGGGCATGCTGATGTCAGCCGACGGCCACACCACCGACGAACCCGGGCCGAGCACCGGAGGCGACCCCGCGGGGGTGGCGGTGAAGCTGTTCGGGGATCCTCTGCGCGCCCGGATCGTGCACCTGCTCTCCACCGAGCAGATGTGCACGTGCCACCTGGTCGAGGAGACCGGCGCCCGGCAGTCCACCATCAGCCATCACCTGCGCGTCCTGCGTGAGGCGGGGCTGGTCTCCGCCGAGGCCCGTGGCAGGTTCACCTACTACGGTCTGCGGCCCGAGACCCTGGCCGCGCTCGCCGCGGACGTCACCGCGCTGGCGGTTCGGGCAGAACGGGCACGCACACTCCGGCGCCCCTGCGACTGAGCAGTGCTGGGCGGTGGGCGGGGTCCGCACCGCCACCCACCCCTCCCGGGCGGGTCCGGCACACACCGCGAGCTTCGGTGCAGCCCTCCTCGCGAAGGCGGTAGCCGGCTCAGGGGGCGGGGCAATCGGAGCCGTCCGCGCAGGGAACCGTGCCGGGCCCGGTCTCTCCCTCCGGACGCCGCCTCTCCAGCAGGACGGTGTCGCGCCAGATGCCGTGGTGGCGGGCGATGCGTTCGCGTATGCCGACCGTGCGGAAACCCGACTGGTGGTGCAGGGCCAGGCCGGCGCGGTTCTCGGGGAAGATCGAGGCCTGCAGGGTCCACAGCCCGGCGGTATCGGCCTCGGTGACCTGCCGGTACAGCAGTGCCTTGCCCACACCTCGACCGCGGGCGTCCTCGGCGACGTAGACCGACGTCTCGACCGCCCCGGAGTAGGCCTCGCGCGCGGAGATGGGCGATGCGGCGGCCCAGCCCACCACGCGGCCGTCGTCCTCCGCGACCCAGCGGTGCCCCGGGATCCACGGGCTCTTCAGGGCTTCCGTCCCGGGCACCTCGGTCTCGAAGGTGGCGTGGCCGGTCGCGATGCCCTGGGCGTAGATGTCCCGGACCGCCTCCAGGTCCGCGTCGGCCATGGCGCGGGTGGTGATGCCGGCGGGCAGGTCGGTGGGGCAGCAGGGCCGGGCGTTCAACATGCCCATCACGGCGTCGGCGGCGTGGGGCAGGCCGGTGCAGCAGTCGGGGTTGACCGCCACCCGGGTGGAGGTGCCGACCCTGGTGAGGGTCACGAAACCGACGTCGGCGAGCTTGCGCAGGTGGTGGGAGACCGTGGGCTGGCGGACGTCCACCATCTCGGCGAGCTGTCCCACGCTGACCGAGCCGGGGGTGGTGGCGATGGCGTGGAGCAGCTGGACGCGCATGGGCTCGGCCAGGCAGGCGAACCAGGCGGCGTAGGTCTCGGCCTCGGGCTGGGCCAGGGCGGGTGCGGTGTGCTCGGGTTGCGTCACGGTCATGCCTCACATTATCGACGACGATCTATGGTTGCGTCCATCGGTGAGCATCGATAGAGTTCCATTTCATAGACACCAATCGATGAAAGAGGTGTGTCATGGCAGAAGAGCGTCCCGTCGTGGTGATCGGAGCCGGACCCGCAGGGCTGGCAGCGGCAGCGGAACTGGTCGCACGCGACCTTCCGGTCCTGGTCCTGGAAAAGGGCGACCGGGCCGGAGCGGCCGTGTCCGAGTGGGGGCACGTGCGCCTGTTCTCGATGTGGCGCGACCTGGTCGACCCCGCGGCCGAGAAGCTGCTCGCCGCCACCGGCTGGCCGCGCCCGGACGACGGCGGATACCCGACCGGCCGCGAGTGGGTCGACTCCTACCTCGCCCCCCTCGCCGAGGTCCTCGGCGACCGCGTCCGCTTCGGCGCCGAGGTGACCGGGGTGAGCCGCCTGGGCCGGGACCGGGTCGTGGACGCCGAGCGCGGCGACCAGCCCTTCACCGTGCGCTTTCGCACCCGGGACGGCGAGGACCGGCTCCTGGCCCGCGCGGTCGTGGACGCCTCGGGCACATGGAACTCGCCCAACCCGGTGGGTGGTGACGGACTGCCCGCCCTGGGCGAAACAGCTGCGGCCGCACACCTGACCTACCGGATTCCCGACCTGGGCGATGAGAGCGCTCGCAGCCGCTACGCCGGACGGACCACCGCCGTGGTCGGGCGCGGGCACTCGGCGCTGACCGCGCTGGTGGCCCTGGCCTCACTGGCCCAGGAGAGCCCGGGGACGAAGGCGGTGTGGGTGCTGCGGCGCGGGGAGATCGGCGACGCCTTCGGCGGCGGGGCCGCCGACCAGCTCGCCGCGCGAGGCGCCCTGGGCCAGCGGGCCCGTGCGGCCGTCGAGGCGGGGCACATCGCGGTGGTGACCGGGTTCCGCACCACCGAACTGCGACCGGTGGACGGCCGCCTGGTCCTGGTGGACGAGGGCGGCAGGCACCTGGAGCCGGTGGACGAGGTCGTGTCCCTGACCGGTTTCCGACCCGACCTGTCCTCGCTGTCCGAGGTCCGCCTCGGCCTGGACACCACCCTGCAGGCGCCGGTGGAGCTGGCACCGCTCATCGACCCCAACCAGCACTCGTGCGGCACCGTCTACCCGCACGGCGCAGCCGAGCTCTCCCACCCGGAGGAGGGGTTCTTCCTCGCGGGGATGAAGTCCTACGGGCGCGCCCCGACCTTCCTGGCCCTGACCGGCTACGAGCAGGTCCGCAGCATCGCCGCCCACCTGGCCGGCGACCACGAATCCGCAGCCCGCGTGGAGTTGGTCCTGCCGGAGACAGGGGTGTGCGGCGGCGCCGGCCTGTTCGAGGACCCCACCGCCACCAAGTCCGACGCGGGCGACTGCTGCGGCACCGCCCCCGAGTCCGTGGAGGAGCCCACCGCGGAGCAGGGCGGCTGCTGCGGCGGCCCCGCCGCCTCCGAACGGCCGGTGATCTCCCTCGGTGAGAGCCCCACCGTGCCGGAGACGGCTCCGTCCGCCGGGAGCGGTTGCTGCGGCGACCCGGCACAGCAGGCCGAACCGGCCCGGGTTTCGTGACACCTGCGCCCGACAGGGTCTCCGGCGCGCCCGCTCCCACCGCGGTCGGTGCGCGCCGGGGCCTGTGGGCCCTGTGCGTCACCGTCACCACCGGCTACGGGGTGCTGTTCTACGCCTTCCCCGTGCTGGCTCCGAGCATCACCGCCGACACCGGGTGGTCCTTGGCATCGGTGACCGCGCTGTTCTCCGCCTCCCAGGTCGTGGCGGGGCTGGCGGGCATACCGGTGGGACGGTGGGTGCAGGCCCGGGGCCCGCGTCCGGCGATGACGGCGGCGGCCGTGGTCGCGGCCCCTGCTGTGGCGGCCATCGCCCTGGCCCCGAACCTGTGGGCCTTCGCCGCCACCTGGCTGGTGGCGGGAGCGGCGATGGCCGGGCTGTTCTACCCTCCGGCCTTCGCCGCCCTGACCCACTGGCACGGGAAGGGGAGGGTGCGGGCTCTGACCACCCTGACCCTGGTCGCCGGGCTGGCCAGCACCGTCTTCGCTCCCCTGACCGCGGCTCTGGAGGGGATGTGGGGGTGGAGGGGCGCCTATCTGGTGCTCGCGGTCGTGCTGCTGGTCGTGGTGGTGCCCCTGCACGCCTTCGCCCTACCGCGGGGGTGGACCCGCGACGACGTGAGGCGCCCGGCCGACCCTGGCCGGGAGGCGCGTGCCGTGATGCGCAGCCGGGCGTTCCTGGCCTTGACAGCGGCCCTGGCCCTGGGGTCCTTCACCGTCTACGCGGTCGTGGTCAACATCGTCCCCCTGCTGGAGGAGCGGGGCTTCGGTACGACGGAGGCGGCCTGGGCCCTGGGCGTGGGCGGCGTGGGGCAGGTGATCGGCCGCCTGGCCTACGCGCCCGTGGAACGGCGGACCGGCCCGGTGACCCGCGCCGCGGTCGTACTGGCCGCCTGCTCGGCGACCACCCTCCTCCTGGCGCTGGTCCCGGGGCACCTGGGGCTGGTCCTGGCCATCGCGGTCCTGGCGGGCGCGGCACGGGGCATCCTCACCCTCCTGCAGGCCACCGCCGTGTCCGACCGGTGGGGGACGGGGCACTACGCGGTCCTCAACGCCGTCATGCACACCCCCCTCATGCTGGCCATCGCGCTGGCGCCCTGGGCGGGCGCCGCGCTGGCCGGTCCGCTGGGCGGGTACCCGGCGGCGTTCGTCGCGCTGGGAGCCCTGGCCGCTCTCGGTGCGCTGACCGCCCTGGCCACCCGCGCCAGGAGCGAACGGGCCACCTCCACCGCCCTTTCCTGACCATCCCCCCGGGACGCTCCCCCGCGCGGCGCTCCACCTCCCCCAAACGAAGGGATCCCCCTCATGGAGGACGTCCACCTCGCCGTCATCGGAGCCGGTCAGGCGGGCCTGGCCACGGCCTGGGCCGCCAACCGCCGAGGCGTGCGGCCCCTCGTCCTGGAGGCCGCCGACCGACCGGGCGGCTCGTGGCCGCACTACTACGACAGCCTCGCCCTGTTCTCCCCCGCACGCTTCTCCTCCCTGCCCGGGCACGCGATGCCCGGTGACCCCGAGCGCTACCCGGGACGGGACGAGGTGGTGGACTATCTGCGTGACTACGCCGCACGCCTCGACGCCGACCTGCGCTGCGGCAAGCGGGTGGTGCGCGTCGATCGCGACGGGGACGTGTTCGTGCTCGCCACCGCCGACGGCTCCCGGGTGCGGGCCGCGGCGGTGGTCGCCGCCACCGGAGGTTTCGCCCGGCCCCACCGTCCCGCGCTGCCGGGGTTGGAGGGCTTCACCGGGACCGTGCTGCACGCGGCGGAGTACCGCTCCCCCGAGCCCTTCGCCGGTCAGCGCGTCGTGGTGGTCGGGGGCGGCAACTCCGGGGTCCAGATCGCGGCTGAACTGGCCCGGGTGGCCAGGGTCAGCCTGGCCACCCGGGCTCCGGTGGCCTGGGCGAACCAGCGCCCCCTGGGCCGGGACGTCCACTGGTGGCTCGTGCGCAGCGGGCTGGACGCCGCCCCCGTGCGCCGGGTCTGGGAGAGGGGCCCGGTGCTGGTCAACGACGACGGCCGGTACCGTGGCGCGTTCGCCTCGGGCAACCCCGACCGGCGGGAGCTGTTCACCCGGTTGGAGGGCGGGAAGGCGGTGTGGGACGACGGCACGGTGGAGGAGGTGGACACCGTCCTGCTGGCCACCGGCTACCGGCCCGCTCTGGACTACCTCTCCCCCACGGGGGCGCTGGACTCCCATGGGCGCCCACCGCACCGCGGTGGAATATCCGCCGCGGTCCCCGGGCTGGGATACGTGGGACTGGAGTTCCAGCGCAGCTTCTCCTCGGCCACCCTGCGCGGGGTCGGCCGGGACGCCCGTCACGTCGTGCGGCGGCTTCTCGCCGGAGCGCGCCGATGACGCGGGCGTCCGAGTCCGTCCGACGGACACACGCGCCGGAGGCCGTCCGAACCGGATCACCCGCCTTGGAAGGACGAGGATCATGCAGCAGGTAGAGGCCACCGTGTCAGGGACGAGCAGTTCGGAGGAGCAGGCGGTCTCCCTGCGCCACCTCAGCGCGGCCAGGCGCCGGGCGCTGCGTACCCTGTGCGATGACGGTCCGGCCTCGGCCGAGGACATCGCCGACATGTGGCGGGCCCGGACTCCGCTCACGGCCCGGGCCCACCTCATCGCCCGGCTGCTATGGGTCCTGGAGTCCCTGGACTACGCGGAGCCCACCGGGGCACCGGGGGTCTACCGTGCCACCGCGCTCGGGGCGCGCGCCCTCCAGTGGCACTGAATCCGCGCCCCCTCACCGCCTGGCGGCAGGTACCCCGCCTTCGAGGTCCCGGGTGATCTGTGCGACGGTCGCCTTGGCCGTACGCGCCGCGCCGATGAGGGTGGCCGAGGTCGGCCCCGTCCAGTCCCCGTAGCCCAGGAGGTGCAGGCGGGGTTCGGCCACCACCCGTGTGCCCTCCACCTCGACCCGGCCCCACCGGTCCCCTGTCACCAGGGGTGCGAGGTGGTCCAGGACCGGCCGGAATCCCGTGCACCACAGGATCACGTCGCAGTCCTGGGTGGAGCCGTCGGCCCAGGCCACACCGGTGCGGGTGAGGTGGTCGAACATCGGCTCGGCCTTGAGGGCCCCGCGTTCGCGGGCCTCGCGCACACTCGGCACGACCACGATGTCGCCCAGGTCGCCGATGCTGCTGGGTTCCGGTCCTCCTTGCGCGGCTGCCTTCTGGGCACCGGTGGCGATGGCGAAGAGGGCCCGCCCGTCGATGTCGTCGGGCAGGAACCGGGGCGGTCGCGGGGTGGCCCAGGTGGTCCGCGCGACCGAGGACAGCTCGGCGAGGATCTGGGCGGCGGAGTTGCCCCCGCCCACGACCACCACGCGCCGCCCGGCGAACTCGTCGGGGCGGCGGTACTCCACTGTGTGCAGTTGTTCGCCCTCGAAGACGTCCCGGCCCGGGATGTCGGGGGTGTAGGGGGCGCGCCAGGTTCCGGTGGCACTGATCACCCGCCGGGCCAGCCAGGTGTCCCCGCCGGTCACCAGCCGCAGCCGGTCATCGGCCCGCTCGACCCGCCGTACCCGGACCGGGCGGTGGACCGGCAGGTCGTAGCGGCGTTCGTACTCTCCCAGGTACCACGACACATGGGAGGCCGAGGGATACTCCTGCCCCTCCTCCTCGGGCATCCACCAGCCCGGAAGCATGCTGTGCGCCGCCGGGGAGAACAGGCGCAACGAGTCCCAGTACTGGGGCCAGGCCCCTCCCGGACGGTCGTGGTCGTCCAGGATGACGAAGTCGGCCTTGGCACGGCGGAGGAAGTACCCGGCGGCGAGTCCGGCCTGACCGCCGCCGATGACGGCGACGTCGACGAGGTGTTGTTCGGTGTGCATTCCCGCTCCTTCGGGGGTGGTCGGTGCTCCGGCGGCCGTCGCCCGGCAAGGCGCCGTGCGCGGAGGGGCGGGGCCCGCGCGGAACCGCCGGCACCGGGCCCCGCCCCCTGACGCGCCTCCTAGCGCAGGCTGGGGGCGAAGCGCTTGCGCCAGGCCAGGGACACGTAGACCAGGGCGATGAGCACCGGCACCTCGATCAGCGGGCCGACGACCCCGGCCAGGGCCTGGCCGGAGGTGACACCGAAGGTGGCGATCGCGACGGCGATGGCCAGCTCGAAGTTGTTGCCCGCCGCGGTGAAGGCCAGCGTGGTGGTCCGGTCGTAGTTCATACCGATCGCCTTGCCGAAGGCGAAGCTGCCGAACCACAGGATGACGAAGTAGGCCAGCAGGGGCACGGCGATGCGCACCACGTCCAGCGGCCGGCTGGTGATCGTCCCGCCCTGGAGGGCGAAGAGCAGCACGATGGTGAAGAGCAGGCCGTACAGCGCCCACGGGCCGATCCGGGGCAGGAAGGCCGACTCGTAGCGCTCGCGTCCCATACGCCTCTCGCCGAGGAGGCGGGTGAGGAACCCCGCGACCAGGGGGATGCCGAGGAAGACCACCACGTTGAGGGCGATGGTCCAGGCGGAGACGTCGAGACCGCCGGTGTCCAGGCCCAGCCAGCCGGGCAGCAGGTCGAGGTAGAACCAGCCCAGCAGGCCGAAGACGAGCACCTGGAAGACCGAGTTGAGCGCGACCAGGACCGCTGCGGCCTCGCGGTCGCCGCAGGCCAGGTCGTTCCAGATGATGACCATCGCGATGCAGCGCGCCAGGCCGACGATGATCAGCCCGGTGCGGTACTCGGGAAGGTCGGCCAGGAAGATCCAGGCCAGGGCGAACATCACCGCGGGGCCGACGAGCCAGTTGATCACCAGGGAGGAGACCAGCAGGCGGGTGTCGCGGGTGACGGTGTCCAGCCGGTCGTAGCGGACCTTGGCCAGCACCGGGTACATCATGATCAGCAGGCCGAGCGCGATCGGCAGGGAGATCCCGCCGACCTCCATCGCGGCCAGGAGTTCGTTGAGCCCGGGGATCAACCGCCCCAGGCCCAGACCGATGACCATGGCGAGCAGGATCCAGACCGCCAGGAACCGGTCCAGGAACGAGAGCTTGGCGACGACGGACCCACCCGGGTCCGTCGTCGTCCTGTCGGTCGAGGTCATCAGCAGGGCCTCCTGTTGCGGTCGGCGCCGGTGGCGCGGGCGGTGGCGGCCAGGTCCGCCAGGTGCGACGCCACGGTTTCGAGGGACTCCGGACGCAGTCGGTAGTAGGTGAACCGGCCGCAGGGCTCGGTCTCGACCACCCCCGCCTCGCGCAGTATCCGCAGGTGGTTGGACAGGTTGGTCTGCCGCGCCCCGGTCTCCTCCATCAGGTGCGTCGTACACAGGGTCTCGTGGGCGAGGAGGGACACGATCCGCAACCGCAGCGGGTCGGCCAACACCTTCATCACATCAGCTTCTACTGATATCAGCATATTCTGATACTATCGCATCAACCAAGGCTGATGAGTTGTCGAACAGTCCCGCCCCTCACAGAGGAATCCGGAGCATGACCACACCCGACCCCCAGCCGCTCCCGAACCAGCACGCCACCGTGGGAGCCGCACGCCTGGCCGCCCGCCACGAGGGGCGCTTCTCCGTCGAGACCGTGCAGGCCCTCATTCTCGACTCACACCGGCTTCTGGCGGCCACCGCCCGGATCACCGGCCACCTGAACATACTGGCCGAACGCCTGGCGGCCGAACGCCTGGACGCCCTCGCCTCCGTTCAGCAGGCACCCGGCCCCCGGCCCCCACGGGTACTGTTCGTGTGCACGCAGAACTCCGGGCGCTCACAGCTCGCCGCCGCCCTGCTGGCCCATCGAGCCACGGGACCGGTCACCATCTCCTCCGCCGGCACCGCACCCGTGGCAGACGTGGAGCCGGAACTGGCCCGCGTCCTCCAGGAGGTGGGTGCGGACCTCGGACCCGCCTTTCCCAAACCGCTGACCCAGGAGGTCGTGGAGGCAGCCGACGTCGTGGTCACCCTGGGCTGCGGGGACGCGTGCCCGGTGGTCCCCGGTCGCCGCTACCTCGACTGGCCGACGGACGACCCCCACGGCGCCTCCGTGGCGGACCTTCGCCGCATCCGCGACGCCATCGACACCCACGTCAGCGACCTCGTGGCCTCCCTGGCCTCACCCTCCACCACCGAAACGAAGTAGGGGCAGTGACCATGACCGACTCCGCCAAGCCGTCCGTGTTGTTCGTGTGCGTGCACAACGCCGGGCGCTCCCAGATGGCCGCCGCCTGGCTGCACCACCTGTCCCAGGGCCGGATCGAGGTGCGCTCCGCCGGATCCGCGCCCGCCGACACCCTCAACCCCGCCGTGGTCGAGGCCATGGCCGAGGTCGGCATCGACATCACCGACCAGCACCCCAAGCTCCTCACCGTCGACGCCGTCGAGGCCTCCGACGTGTGCGTCACCATGGGCTGCGGCGACACCTGCCCGATCTTTCCCGGCAAGCGCTACCTCGACTGGGAACTGCCCGATCCCGCCGGGCAGGGCGTCGAGTCCGTGCGCCCCATCCGCGACGAGATCAGGAAGCGGGTCGAGGAACTGATCGAGGAGACCGCCCCCCACCAGGGCGCCTGACGGCGCGGGCCCCGCCCGTGCCGGGTTCCGGTGCCGCGTCGGCGTGCGCACGAACGTCCGTGCGCACCCGGGACCCGGAGCCCTCGCGATCGGCACCGGCTCCGGACGGGGCCCACCTCTGCCGTGACGCCCGGGGAGCCCACCCGGTCTCAGGTGAACAGAGACCACAGGAAGCCCGCCAGCGACGCCGCGAAGGCCGCGGACGCGCAGAGGATCGTCATGCGTTGCGCGTCCCTGAACACGGGAGCGGGTCGAGTGGAGATGAACAACCCCTCCTCCTCGTCGGCACAGACCACGACCCCGCCGGTTCTCCGCGCAACGGTCCCGTGCACCAGTAGCCGGGTCCCCGGGGCAATGGCCCACTCCCGCAGTGTGCACCCGCTGTCCGTGGCCACACGTTCGGCGGGTGACCCCGCACCGATCGGTTCCCCCTCCTCCGGTTCGAAGGATTCGTGGGTGAGGGGAAGCCTGTCCCCCGAGGCGTCGTCCGGTTCGCACAGCACCGCCCCGGTTCGGTCCCGCAGGGTGAACGGCGTGCGGCTCTGCCTCGTGTACAGCAGGGTGTGGTGGATCCGTTCGTGGTAGGTGTCGGGGTTCGGGCGGCGGTCCCACACCTCGATCCGGTACCAGACACAGGCAGCCCCCGAGTACGGTGCGGTCAGAAGTCCGTCGGGGCCCGCTTCGGCGTTGCCGTCGACCACGACCTCCGTGCCGGCCTCGGGCAGGTCCCGCAACGGCGGGTCCTGCGCCTGCTCCAGCGTGCGCAGCCGGGTGTGGGCCCGGTGGGCGAGGCGGAGCAGCAGCCCGGTGGCCACCGTGGCCATGAGCGTGAGCACCTGCAAGGCGGTTCGCGCCTCGCCCACCAGCATGTCATCCATGAATTCACCTCCCTCCCGCCCCCGGCGGCACGGTTCAGTCCTGTCCCCGGGGCGGCACCTGGTCGGTCTCGGCGAGGTCGTCCCGCCGGGTGTCCGTGGCGATGGGGGTGTCTGCCAGGTATCCGGCGCGGGCAAGGGCGTTGCCGCCCACTGCCGCGGTGGCCAGCTGCACGATCAGGGCCAGGCCGATCTTGAGGGCGTTCTCCACGGTGGGGAACCACAGCAGCAGCCCGAGCAGCAGCAGTGCCGTTCCCAGGCCGGCCGAGACGGAGATCCCGTGCAGGCGGGCGTAGAAGTCACGCAGGCGCACCAGGCCCCAGGCTCCGACCGCGAAGACGGACGCACCCGCGAGGACGCAGAGAACGGCGAGTCCTTCGAGGAGGGTCATCGTTTGCCTCCGGAGACGAGTCGGGCCAGGGACAGGGCGGCGAGGAACCCGACCAGGGTGCACACCAGGACGACGTCGACGACCACGGCCGAGCCCAGCCGCAGGCCCAGGACGATGACGATGCCGACGAAACCGAAGAAGACGATGTCGGATCCGGCCCCCCGGTCGGCCTGGTCGGGACCAATGAGGATCCGGTAGACGGCGGCCACCATGGCGACTCCGAGGAACAGCAGGGCGATGTCGAGCGGGTTCAACGGTGCTCCTCTCCCGCAGCGGTGCGCGGGTGCGTGCTCCGGGGACGGGTAATGGCCAACAGGTAGTCCTCCATCTGGCGGATGTCGTCGTGGAAGGCCTGCTCATCGGCGGTGTACAGGCCGTGGACCCACAGGGTGGGCGGGTCCAGGCGCGTGGCCACGGTCACCGTGCCAGGAGTCAGGGAGACCATGTTGGCGATGGCCGTGACCTCCATGTCGGTGCGGCAGCGCAGCGGCACCCGGAGGAACGCGGGCGTCGCCGAACTGCCGGGAGTGAGGATGTCCCTGGCGACCTGAAGCGAGGAGGCCACCACCCGGGCGCCGTAGAAGAAGGGGAACCACGCGATGCGCGCGGCCCTGCGCAGCAAGTCGTTCATCGACTCGTCACCGCCTCGACGTAGGTGGAGGTGTCCAGCAGGTGGGCGGCGGCCTGCGCGCTCAGGTCGAGCAGGACCTGGCCTCCCAGGCCGAGGCCGAGGGTCACGGCGGTCAGTGCCACGGCCGGCAGGACCAGTCCGGTCCGGATCCGGACGGGGGCCCGGGTGGCGATGGCGGTGTCGCCTCCGGCAGGCTCTTGCGGATCGGGTTCGGGCGGTCGGCCCCAGAACACCGAGCCCCAGATCTTGAGCATCGACATCAGCGTGATGAGGCTGACCGCGATGGCGACCACGGCGACGGTCCACTGACCGGCCTCGAAGGCCGCCGCGACCAGGGTCAGCTTGGCGACGAACCCGGAGAAGGGCGGCAGCCCGGCCAGAGACAGGGCCGCACCCAGGAAGGCCAGCGCCAGCAGGGGTTCTCTGCGCACCAGGCCGCGCAACCGTTCCAGGTCACCGGTGCCGTGGACGTGCTCGATCGCGCCAGTGGACAGGAACAGGGAGGCCTTGACCACCATGTGGTGGACGAGGTAGAAGATCCCGGCCATGAGTCCGAGTTCGGTGAACAGGGCGACACCGAGCAGGATGTACCCGATCTGGCTGACCATGTGGAACACCAGGATCGAGCGGGTGGTGCTCTCGCCGACCGCTCCCAGCACGCCGATGGCCATGGTCGCGGTGAACACGACCAGGCCGATCCACAGCAGTGAGGCGTCGCCGTCGAAGACGAGGGCGTACAGGCGGTAGACGACGTAGATGGCGACCTTGGTGTGCAGCCCGGAGAACAGGGCGGTCACGGCAGGGGAGGGCGCGGTGTAGGTACGCACCAGCCATCCGTGCACGGGGACGACCGCTGCCTTGATCATCATCGCCACCAGGACCAGCCCCGTCGCGACCGCGATCACGGGTGACTCCTGGGCGGCGCCGGCGAGTTCGCCCAGCTGCACGGTTCCGGCGGTGCCGTACACCAGGGCGACACCGGCGAGGAAGAGAGTGGAGGTGAGCAGGTTGGCGGTGACGTAGGTGCGCCCGCCCCGCAGGCCGTGCAGGGTTCCGGCGATGGCCATCAGCCCGTACGAGGGCAGCAGCATCACCTCGACGAAGACGAACAGGTTGAACAGGTCGGCGGTGAGCAGCGCCCCGTACACACCGGCCGACAGCACCAGGACCAGCGAGGCGAAGAAACGGCGTTCGGCCTCCCCGGTGGCGATCGCGAAGGCCGAGCACACCAGGACGAGCAGGGCGGTGGTGGTCACCATCAGGGCGCTGAAGGTGTCGGCCACGAACGGGATGGCCACTCCCGCCGGCCACAGGCCCACCTGGTGGGCGTACACCTGTCCGTCCCGGGTGGCCCAGAGCAGGGACAGCCCGGCGGTGAGCGCCCCTGCGCTGGTGCCCAGGAAGAGGATGCGGGAGACAGGGCCGGTGGTCAGGACGGTCAGCAGGGCAGCACTGAGCAGGGGCACCGCGACCAGGAGCGGGAGGAGCACGGTGTTCATGAGGCGTCCTCGGTGTCGTCGCCCTTGCCTGTGGCGGCGAGGGTGAGCATGTAGATGGTGATGGAGAAGGCGATGACGATGGCGGTCAGGACGAACGCCTGCGGCAGCGGGTCGGCCAGGAGGCCCCCGGTCCCCTGCGCCAGGAGGGGCTCGCCCCGCCGGAAGACCCCGCCCGCCGACATCAACAGGAGGTTGACGCCGTGGCTGAGCAGGACGAATCCCAGGACGATGCGGACCATGCCGCGCTGCAGGATGAGGTAGACGGCTCCGGCGGTCAGGATGCCGATGGTGATGGCCAGGGTCATCGGGTTCCTCCGGTGGCCAAGCCGTGCGGGACGGGATCGGCTGTGTGGTCGGGGTCGGTCCCGGGGCGCGGCAGACCCAGCTGGTTGAGCGCGGTCAGCATCACGCCGACCACGGCCAGGTAGACGCCGACGTCGAAGACGAGCGCGGTGGTGAAGTGGTAGTAGCCGCCCCACGGCAGCGGAATGTCCGCGTGCAGTGGCCTGAGGAAGGAACCGTCGGCGAAGCCGAGAAGCCCGGTGACCACGGCGATGACGACACCCGCGGCGATGAAGGCCGGGTAGGCCAGGCGGATCCGCGCCACGGAGGCGCTGGGCGCCACCAGGTAGGCCAGGGCGAAGGCCGAGCCGCCGACCAGACCGCCGATGAACCCGCCTCCGGGAGCGTTGTGGCCGCGCAGGAGCAGGTAGAACGACCAGACCACGAGAAGCGGGATCAGGACGCGGGCGACGGTGCGCATGATGACGGTGTTGGAGTCGGCGTCCCAGACCGGGCTGGTGCGGGCCACCGCCGGAGGGGTCCCGCTGGTGGCGGTGAGTCCCGCGGAGTGCAGGACGGCGATGATGATGAGACCGGCCACGCCCAGGACGGTCAGTTCGCCCAGGGTGTCCAGGGCCCGGTAGTCGACCAGGATGGTGTTGACGACGTTGGTGCCGCCGGTGTCGGCGGGGGCGTTCTCCAGGAGGTGGGCACTCACCGCCGAAGGCTCCCTGCGTCCGGTGAGCAGGTAGGCGCCCAACCCCGCCGCCGTACCGAACGCGATGGCGATCACCGCGGTGAGGACGGTGCGCGATGGACGGGCCCGGTGGAACCGGGCGGGCAGTCGGCGCAGGACCAGCACGGCCACGACCACGGTCAGGACCTCCACCAGCAGCTGGGTCAGGGCCACGTCGACGGCGCCCAGGAAGAGGAACCAGACCGCGACGGCGAACCCCGCGACACCGATCAGGGCCAGTGCCGCCAGCCGGGACCGGGTCACCACGGCGGTGAGCACCGAGACCGCCACGAGGGCGACCACCAGCCAGTCCAGGGGCTGGGAGGTGTCGCCCATCGGTGTCCCGTAGTCCAGGCCCAGGGCGGCCACCGCGCCGGCGAACACGATGATCAGGACGAAGGGGACAACCAGGTGGCGGGTCGGTGCATCGCTGCGGGTCGGATCCCCGGTGCGCACACCGACGGCGATCACCCCGGCGTGGATGCTCTCGAAGACCGCCGTGCCCCGCACGGGGACCCTCCAGCGGGACGCCGCGGGACCCCACGCGAAGGAGCCCCGGACCAGGAGTGCGCCGATGAGCAGAGCGGCGGCCGACATCGCCAGGGCCGGGTTGAACCCGTGCCACAGCGCCAGGTGGGCCTGGGCCTGTTCACGGGTGGCATCGGTTGCGGCGCGTTCGACCATCGGATTCATCAGCGGCACCACCAGCCCCAGGGCCAGACCGGCCAGGGCGGTGACGGCCGGAGCGGCCAGGAAGAGGGCACCCGCTTCCCGTGGCTGTTGCGAACCCGGGTGGCGCACCTGGGGGCCACCGAAGGTTCCGTACACGAACCGGAAGGCGTAGGCGACGGTCAGCGCTGCGGCCAGGACCGCGGCGGCAGCGGCGGGCGGGCCGATCCAGGAGGGGGTGGGCGTGTGCAGCAGGGCCTCGAAGACGTTCTCCTTGCTGACGAACCCCAGCAGCGGTGGCACCCCTGCCATGGAAAGCGCTGCCAGCGCACTCACCGTCGCCGTCACCGGCATGGCCCGTGCCAGTCCGCCGAGCCTGCGCAGGTCCCGGGTACCGGTCTGGTGGTCGATGACGCCGACCGCCATGAACAGCGTCGCCTTGAACAGGGCGTGGGCCACGGTGTGCACGGCGGCGGCGATGAGCGCCTGGGGGGTTCCCACACCGATGACGGCGATGAGGAATCCCAGCTGGCTGACCGTGGAGTAGGCGGTCAGCTCCTTCAGGTCGTGGCTGCGCAGGGCGAGGAGCGCTCCGATGAGTGCGGTGACCAGGCCCGTGACGAGCATGGTGGTGCCCCACACAGCCGTGTCGGCGAAGGCAGGGGAGAACCGCATCGCCAGGTAGACACCGGCCTTGACCATGGCCGCGGCGTGCAGGTAGGCGCTCACCGGGGTGCTGGCGGCCATCGCATCGGGGAGCCAGTAGTGGAAGGGGAACTGGGCCGACTTGGTGAACACCGCGACGATCACCAGTACCGCGACCGCGGTGGTGAACCCGGTGTCCTGGGTCCAGGAGAGGTCGCCCAGGATGGTGCTGAGCCGGGTGGTCCCGGTGCGCACCCACAGCAGCACGACCGCGGCCAGGAGCGCCAGCCCTCCCAGAGCGGTGAGCAGGAAGGTGCGCAGCGCCGGGCGCGAGGCGGCCGGGCCGGACAGCCCGATCAGGTAGAAGGAGCAGATCGTGGTCAGCTCCCAGAAGACGAACAGCAGGACGAGGTCGTCCGCCAGTACCAGGCCTGTCATCGCCAACGCGAAGGCGCTCATCAGCACGTAGAACCCCGTACGGCGCCCGGGCGGGAAGTAGCGGGCGGAGTAGGCCATGACGAGCGCGCCCACACCCAGGACCAGGACGCAGAACAGCCAGGCCAGGCCGTCCATGCGCAGGTCCAGTCCGATGCCCAGTGTCGGCATCCAGGGCACGGACGCCTCCAGCGCCGGGGCCCCGTCCCAGAGGCCGGGGCCCCAGGTCAGGACCGAGGCGGTGAGCAGGGCGAGCACCGCGGCCAGAGGCCAACCGGTGGCGCGCCCCAGCAGGCGGTCGAGCACGGGAACGCACAAGACGGTCACGGTGAGTACAGCAAGGAGGAGGAGCAGCGGCACGCCGCGTCCTTTCGCGATTCCTCGCCGGTTCCCCGGGCATGCGGGCGCACGCCGAGGGAGGCCGTGCCAACGGGCACGTCCACCGGCGATCAGGGAACGAGGATGTGGTGGGGCACTTCAGGAGTGCCGCGCACACGACCGTGACGGGAAGGACCCGTCGACTCCACTACCGCGGACTGGAGCCCGGGCACGCCGAAGCGTCCCGTGCGGCAGGAAGGTCGTGCGAAAAGGAGAAGAGCCCTCGGCAGAGGGACGGGTCAGCTGCGTCCGGGCGGGCAGGCGCTGAGCTCACCGTGGGCGCTGGTACCCCACGAGGTGGAGTAGCCGTTGGTGCCCAGGGGCCGGGGGTTGCGCACCAGAATCCTGTGGCGCTCCGTGAAACGCAGTCGACCGGCGGCGAGAAGAGAGAGTCGCGCGCGGGACGGCGGCTGTCGGCGGGAATCGGGTGAACGGTGGTTCACCGGAAGTGAGGTGGCGAAGGGAAGCGGCGACATCATGACCGACTCCCTTCCGTTCCTCGCACAACCGACAACGACACCAACCCTACCACCTGCCACTTCCTGGGACGAGGGGGGTACCCGAGGACACATTCGCACTCCTCGGTCACACCTGGAGACAGGGTCCGCAGCATCCGCCGCCGGACGCGGGCCCCGCGGAAGTCCTGTCAGGTGGTGAGCAGGTGGGGGGCGAGCAGGACCGTCCCGGCCACTCCGGCGGCCACCGTCAGCACCACTCCGGCGAAGCCCCTGCGCAGCGGCTTCGCGGGGATCAACCTGGCGAGGCGTCCGGCCAGGAGGGAAGCGGCCACGGCTGCGGCGGCGAATACCGCGATGACGGCGTGGTCGAGGTCGGCCGCGGCTCCGGCATGAGCGGCCAGACCCGAGACGGCGTTGACGGCGACGATGGCGAGGGAGGTGGCGACGGCCTCAGTGGTGGTCAGGCCCAGCAGCAGGACGAGGGCGGGAACGATGACGAATCCACCGCCGACACCGAACAACCCGGTGAGGAACCCGACGGCCGCGCCAACAGTGAGCGCCTTGGGCAGGCAGCTGCGCCAGTTGATCCCGCCCGCTCCGGTGCGGCACGCACCGTCCTGCTCCGTCTGGCCGCGGAGCATGCGTACGGCGACGACGAGCATGAGTGCGGCGAAGCCCAGCATGAGCCAGCGTTCGGACAGGAGCCGGCCGATCGCGGCTCCCGCGAAGGCGGTGGGAAGACCCGCGATGCCGAAGACCAGGGCGACCGGCCAGCGAACCACGCGTTGGCGCAGGCGCGGGACCAGCCCGGCCAGGGCGGAGGCACCGACCACGACGAGGGAGGCGGGAACGGCCTCCTGCAGGCCCATGCCCATACCGAAGACCAGTGCCGGCACGGCGAGGATGGATCCTCCCGCTCCGAGCAGACCGAGCAGCAGCCCGATGAGCAGCCCGAACAGTAGCGCCATGGTCATGGTGTGAGCTCCCTCGATTCGCATCTGCGTCGCCGGCCGGGCGCACGGGTCCCACCACGGAGGGCGACGGTCCGGCGGAGGCTCCCTTGTACACCCCGGGGGGTATGCGACCAACAAATATGAGCGCGGCAAGAATCACTTGCCGCGCGTTCCGGTCAGGCCAAGGCGAGGAAGAGCTTCTCCAACTCCTGCTCCGTCATCGGCGGCTCCTCTCCCCGCTCACGCGCGGCCTGGCAGTGCCGCATTCCGCTGGCCACGATCTTGAAGCCCGCCCGGTCGAGCGCCCGGGAGACCGCGGCGAGTTGGGTGAGCACCGCGGCGCAGTCCTCGCCCTCCTCGATCATCGAGATCACGCCGGTCAACTGACCCTGCGCGCGGCGCAGTCGGGTGAGGGCATCGCCGACCATCTCCGGAGAGACATCCATGTTCCACCGCCTTTCACCGCTTCCAACGTACCCCCCCTGGTATATGTTCCCCGCCCGGGACCGGGGCTCCGTCCGCGCCACACCCCTTACCGGGGTGCCGGTCGACCCTGTTCGACCTGGCCGCAGACCGAGGGCGCGGTCGGTTCGCGGTCGTGCTCGCGCCGGGAATAGGTACACCCCGGGGTATGTTGTGGCGAAACAGAGTGATGACGAGCGGGAGCGCAGGCCCCGAGCCAGAGGGGCGCGGTGGACCGGCCTCTGCGGGAGCAGGTCCGACCGGGTTGCGAAGGCCCACCGGCCACACAGCCGGGGAAGGCTTCCCGAAACTCGTCCGACCCGCCCGCAGGACTCTCCACCGTGCCTCCGGGGGCGAAGGGTCTCCGAAGGCAAAGGTGGGAACCGATTTCGGGATACCCCCGGGGGCATACAGGTCAACCTGATACCCCCCGGGGTTTCATAGACAAGGAGTGAACCGTGATCTTCACCCAGTACTACCTGGACTGCCTCTCCCAGGCGTCCTACCTGGTCGCTGACGAAGGCACCGGCAAGGCCGTGGTCATCGACCCGCGTATCGACGTCGACGAGTACCTCGACGAGGTGCGCGACCGTGGCCTCACCGTCGAGGGGGTCATCAACACCCACCTGCACGCCGACTTCATCTCCGGGCACTTCGAGATCGCCGAGCGCACCGGAGCCTGGATCGGCTACGGCGAGACGGCCGAAACCGAGTTCCCCGTCCGCCGCCTGGCCGAGGGGGAACGCATCAGTCTGGGCGAGGTCACCCTGGAGATCATGCACACCCCCGGCCACACACCTGAGTCCATCAGTGTGCTGGTCTACGAGAAGCCCGACCACACGGTCCCCTACGGTGTCCTGACCGGTGACGCGCTGTTCATCGGTGACGTGGGACGACCCGACCTGGCCGCCTCCTTCGGGCACACTCCGGACAAGCTCGCCCCGATGCTCTACGACTCGGTGCACAACAAGCTCATGGCGCTGCCCGACGCCACCCGCCTCTTCCCGGGCCACGGCGCGGGGTCGGCCTGCGGCAAGAACATCTCGACCGACACGCAGTCCACCATCGGTGACCAGCGCCGCTCCAACTACGCGTGCCGGCCGATGAGCAGGAAGGCCTTCGTCGAACTGGTCCGCGAGGGACAGGAGGCCATCCCGAACTACTTCCCCTACGACGCGGCCCGCAACAGGCAACAGCGCGACCCCGTCGACATCGACGCCCTGGTCCGGCCGCTGGAACTGGACGCGTTCATGGCCCTGCGCGCCGGGGGCGCGGTGGTGGTCGATGCCAGGGACCAGCAGTCCTTCAGCGCCGGACACCTGCGCGGCGCCCTCAACATCGGCACCGAGGGCCGCTTCGCCGAGACCGCGGGGATGATGGTCGAACCCGGGAGTTCGATCCTGGTCGTCACCGACCAGGGCCGGGAGCGCGAGACGGTCACCCGTCTGGTGCGGGTGGGGCTGGACGACATCGCCGGTTTCCTGCCCAGGCCCGAAACGGCCATGGCCCAGGTCCCCGGAGAGACCGCGCAGGCCCCGCGCGTCAGCGTCGGCGAACTGGACAGCGCGCTGCGGGACGGGCGGGCGGCGCCGGTCGTGGTGGACGTGCGGGGCGGTGCCGAGCGCGAGGGCGGCTTCATCGAGGGCTCGGTGCACATTCCGCTGGCCAACCTTCCCGAGCGGATGGACGAACTGGACGCCGACCGCCCCGTGGTCGTGCACTGCGCCGGCGGCTACCGCTCCAGCGTCGCGGCGAGCTACCTTCGTTCCCGCGGCTTCCAGGACGTGGCCGACCTGGTCGGTGGCTTCAACGCCTACCGGCTCGCCTCCTCCTGACCCTCGAACGCCCCCGCGGATGCCTTTCCGTTGGCCCCACTCTCCCGAACTCGCGGCTCCGTAGCGGACCGGCGCCCGGGAACCGACCACACCAGGAGCCACCCATGCCCGCACAAGCCGTCGATGTCGCCACCGTCCGTGCTCTGGTCGAGGCCGATCCGCACGTCCTGCTCGTGGACGTGCGCACGCCCGCCGAGTTCGAGAGCACACACATCGAGGGTGCGATCAACCTGCCGTTGGGGCAGGTGGACCGCCATCTGGAGCAGATCTCGCAGGACGCCGGTGGTCGGATGGTACTCATCTGCCAGTCCGGCAACCGCGCCGAACTGTGCCAGGACAAGCTGGCCGGGGCCGGGCTGCGGGAAACCGCGGTGATGTCGGGCGGCATGAACGCCTGGGCCGCCGCCGGGGCGCCTGTCGTCCAGGGTCCCGAGCGCTGGGCGCTGGAACGTCAGGTACGCCTGGTTGCCGGGAGCATCGTGCTGCTGTCCGTGATCGTCGGCCTCTGGTGGCCGCCCGCGGTGTGGGGCGCCGGATTCATCGGTGCCGGACTGACCTTCGCCGCGATCACCGACACCTGTGCCATGGGTATGGCCCTGACCAGGCTGCCCTACAACCAGCCCCGGAACAAGGTGGATGTCGGGGTCTCCCTGAGCAGGATCAGCCGCGACGCGGACTGAGCAGGGGAGATCGGTGTGCTCCCGTTGGGGGCTCACCGGCCCGCTCCGGGACCTCCGCCCCGACGGCCGGGCCCAACGGCCCGGGTCCCCGCGGGCCGGGAACGGCAAGGATACGGAGAGCACACGGGACACGCGGGACCCTTCCCGGCAGGGAGGGAGGTCACGCCAGGAGGCAGGGAGGAGGTGTCGGTCCCATGGGCAGCGATCTCAGCCGCAGGGTCGCAGCGCGCCGGGAGGAGCTCGGGCTGACCCGGGAAGAGGTCGCGAGCCTGGCCGACATGGATCCCGGGTACGTGGCCTACCTGGAGGAGCACGCTCCCCGGTTGACCCGGCAGGCGCTGTACCGTCTCGCCGCCGCGCTGGGCACCACCCAGGACTACCTGTTGGGCGCCGACACCGCCGTACCGCCCGGCTCCGCGACCACGGCTGCACCCCTGCCGACGACGACCGAGCTCTCTCCGCACAGGTGCATGGAGCTGGTCGGCCCGGGCGGCGTGGGAAGGATCGGCCTGGTGGCCGGGGGCGACACCGCACCGACCATCCTCCCCGTGAACTACCTCGTCCGTGACGGCGTCATCGTGTTCCGGACGGCGGAGCACGGGGTGATCGCCGCCCATCTCCCCGGCCAGGCCGCCTTCGAGGTCGACCGCGTCGACGGCGCGATGAGCGAGGGATGGAGTGTCCTCGTCACCGGTCGGGCCGAACCCGTCGCGGAGGAGTCGGAGGCCGTGGCCCTTCGCGTTCGTGCCCCCGTGCGTCCGTGGGCGGGGGGCGAACGCGACCTCTTCGTCCGAGTCGTCCCGGACAGGATCAGCGGGCGCCACGTGAGCGGCCGGAACCTCCACTGACGTGTCCGGGCACGTCAGTGCCGACGTCCGCGCCTCGAAGGCAGGTGCCGGACCGCCCTTGTGGGTATAGGCACAGGACACGCGACGGAGCGCGCCCCGGTCCGGCGAAGGTCACCCTGTCGGGGCGTCACGCTCTCGTCCGTGGGGAGGGGGTGCTGGGCGATGCCGAAGGCAGACCAGACCGTCCGCGTCTTCCTGGTCGACGACCACGACGTGGTGAGGCAGGGGATCATGGCTCTGCTCCAGGACGAGGAGGACCTGGAGGTGGTCGGCGAAGCGGCCACGGCGTCCGAGGCCCTCAGACGTGTGCCGGCCGCACGGCCCGACGTCGCGGTCCTGGACGTGCGCCTGCCCGACGGCAGCGGGGTGGAGGTCTGCCGGGAGCTACGGGACCGGTTCCCGGACCTGGCGTGCCTGATGCTGACCTCCTACGCCGACGACGAGGCCCTCCACGCCGCCGTCATGGCCGGAGCGGCGGGCTATGTGCTCAAACGGATCCACGGTTGCGACCTGGTAGGCGCGGTCCGCACGGTCGCCTCCGGCGAGTCCTTGCTCGACCCACACAGCACGACCCACGTCATGCGGCTGTTGCGAGAGGGAGCGGACTCCGAGGACCCGCTGACCGGTTTCTCCGACAAGGAGAGACGCGTCTTCGAGCTGATCGGGGAGGGGCTGACCAACCGGCAGATCGGTGAGCGGATCTTCCTGGCCGAGAAGACGGTGAAGAACTACGTCTCCAGCGTGCTGTCCAAACTGGACATGCAACGCCGTTCCCAGGCCGCCGCGCACGCCGCACGGCTCAAGGCCCGTTCCACACGTGGTGAGCCCTGGTGAGGCCGTCCCGGCGCGGCTCCGGAGGGAGCGGGCACCGGAGGAGGCACCCGCGCCCCGACGAACCCGTGGCGTCGGGGGTGGCCCCGGTCCTCGGGGCCGCCCGGCCGGGACGTCCGTCCCCGGGGCAGGCGCCCACGCGCTCCTAGCGTGGCCTACACGGTTCCACAGCCGTATTTGGAGGAAGCCATGGCCGAGACAGCGCACACAGCCATCGTGGCCGCGGTCAACGGTTCACCGGCGAGCGAGCGGGCCCTCGACTGGGCTGCGGACGACGCACGTCAGCGGGGCCTTCGCCTGCGCATCGTGTACGCCTTCGACTGGCCGCTCTACCATTCACCGCCGCGTGGCCTTCCGGGGTTCGACGCGGACGAGTTCGCTCGCCGCATCGTGGACGAGGCGCGCCGCCGGGCGCTGGAACGGGTGCCCGAGCTCGCCGTCGAGGCGGTGCACATCACCGGTGACCGGGAACCGGTCCTGCTCCTTGAGAGCCAGAAGGCCCACACACTGGTCATCGGGGCACACCGTATGAGGACCATGGACGCGGTGTTCCCGAGCTCCACCACCCTGGCGCTGCTGGTCTCGGCCTCGTGCCCCGTCGTGGTGGTGCCCGACCGCGAACCGGGTCCTCCCACCGGCCGTGTCATGGTCGGCGTGGACGGGTCGGCGCACGCGGAGGTCGCAACCGGGTGGGCGTTCGCGACGGCCGACGCCCGAGGTGAGGATCTGCGCGCGGTAGCGGTGTCCAAGGGGGTCTCCCGGGAGCGTTCGGGCACCCTGGGGGAGTCTCCAGCGGTTGCGGAGGCCGAGGCCCGGACGGCCGCGGCCGTGGAGGAGACCCGCAGGATGCTGGCGGAGTCGCTCGCGGGCGAGCGCGAGCGCAGGCCGCAGGTGCGGGTCGAGGAGGTCGTGAAGGTGGGGCACCCCGTCGAGGTGCTCTCCACCATGGCCGAGGACTGCGACCTGATGGTCGTGGGATCGCGCGGGCGGGGCGGCTTCGCCGGGATGCTGCTGGGCTCGGTCAGCCGGAACGTGATCTCGCACAGTCCGTGCCCGGTCGCGGTGGTACGCGCTCCCCGGCACTGACGGGGAGCGGCCGTACGTCCGCCGGCAACGGCGCTCACGCAGCCCGTCGGAGATCCTCCCGTGCGGTCCCCGAGCGGATCCGTGCCGGTTCGCACAACCGTACGTCCCCGCGCGCAGGGACGTACGTCCTGTTCGCACGCGCCCCAGGGCCCTGCTCGCGCGGCACCGGAGGGGGCAGTGTCCGAGGGGAGGCGGCGGGCAGAGGGTCTGCCCGTGGGGAGGTGTCCCGACATGGCGTACGGCGGACGTTATCCGGTACGGGTCGAGGCGGTGCCGGATCCGGGGGTGGGCCGCTGGCTCTGGCTGTTCAAGTGGCTGCTGGCGATCCCCCACTACATCGTGCTGTTCTTCCTGTGGATCGCCTTCTGCGTACTGACCGTGGTGGCCTTCTTCGCGATCCTGTTCACCGGCCGCTATCCGCGTGGGATATTCGCGTTCAACACGGGGGTCCTGCGGTGGAGCTGGCGGGTCGGGTTCTACGCCTACGGGGTGCTGGGCACCGACCGCTACCCGCCGTTCGCCCTGTCCGCGGACGTCGACTACCCGGCACGGCTGACGGTTCGGGAACCGGAGCGGATGTCCCGGGGGCTGGTCCTGGTCAAGTGGTGGCTGCTGGCCGTGCCCCAGTACCTCGTGGTGGGGCTCTTCGTCCACGGGGGCGTGAGCTTCGTCGCGAACGGCGCACGGGCGAGGACCCCCGAGGCAGGGGACGTGGTGTTCCAGTCGCCGGGCCTCATCGGCCTCCTGGTCCTGTTCGCGGCCGTTTCCCTGCTCTTCACCGGAACCTATCCGCGGGGCCTGTTCGACCTCGTGGTCGGCCTGAACCGGTGGGTCCTGCGGGTCACGGCCTACGCCGCGCTGATGACCGACCGCTATCCGCCCTTCCGTCTGGACCTGGGCGGGTCGGAACCGGACGGCGTGGGTGCGGACGCCACCCGCGGGAGCCCCGCCGGCGGCGGGGAGGTCTGACACGGGGCTGCCCGAGGGCCCGTGCCGGAGGAGCCGGGGAATCGTTCAGGGGGTCGATGCCGTCACGGGTACGGACGGCCGCCTCCGGGCCCGGCCCACCTCGCCCACACGGACCCCGGCCTTCCCCTGCCACCCACCCCTGTTCGGGCGGCTCAGGCAGAAGTCGGAGGCTGTGGGCCGCCACGGCCCAGGTCTTCCGGTCCCGCGCCTGCGTCCACATCGGCGAGCACGTGGAAGTTCTCCTCCTCCTGGGTGAAGCGCAGGCGCAGCACCGCGTACAGCTCGATGGCGAGCCGGGCCGCACGTCGGCGCGCCTCCGAGTCCCCGACCTCCTCCAGGGACGAGCGCATGCGCCTGGTCAACTCGGCGATCTCCGTGTGCCCACGGCTCATCGTGGCGGTCGTGTCGGGCCCGCCCAGGGCCAGCAAGGGCGACGACGTCGCTTCCCAGCCTCCGGCTGAGCAGCGATCGAACGCCCCACACGGCCGAGGCGACGGTGGTGGCCGCCAGCAGGGCGGCCGGAACGGTCAGGTGCGGGTTCCTCCCGCGTTCCCCAGTGCCCATGCCGTCCGTTGTGAGCCGCCCCCGAAGCGCGTGGCAGAGCAGAATGTCGTGTCCGGACGGACACGATGGTCCCGGACAACGGGTGGTCAGCAGGGCTCCCGCGCCCCTTGGGGCAGGAGTTCGGCCAGGTCGGACACCACCACGTGTGCCCCCCGCTCCAGCATCTCCCCGCGCACGCCGGTCCGGTCCACCCCGACCACCAGGCCGAAGCCCCCGCGCTCGCCCGCCTGCACGCCGACCAGTGCGTCCTCGGCCACGGCGGCCAGACCCGGCTCGGCCCCCATCAGCCGAACCGCTTCCAGGAACAGCGCCGGGTCGGGTTTTCCGGGCAGAGCCAGGCGTATCGCGTCGACACCGTCCACACGGACGTCGAAGAGGCCGTCCACCCGGGCGGCGCGCAGCACCCTGGCGCAGTTGCGGCTCGCCGAGACCGCGGCGACCGGCACACCGGTCGAGCGCAGCGCACGTACGAACGCCACGGTGCCGGGGAAGGCCCTGACCCCGTGGCGACCCACGAAGTCCAGGAAGTGGCGGTCCTTGCGGTCGGCCAGCCACTCCACCGTCACCGTTTCGGCGTGGTCCGGTACCGCTTCCTCGGGCAGGTGGAGACCGCGTGAGGCGAGGAAGGTCCGCACACCGTCCGCGCGCGGCCGTCCGTCCACGTAACGCAGGTAGTCCTCACGCATGTCGAAGGGGCGAAAGCGTGGCCCCCCGGACCGGGAGCGGTCGAGCAGGAACGCGTCGAACACGCGCTTCCACGCAGCCGCGTGCACGGCGGCGGTGTCGGTGATGACGCCGTCGGTGTCCAGAACCACTGCGCGCACGCGGTCGAGCAGCAGTCCCCTGTTTCCCCCGGTGCCCATGGGAGCCACCTCCTTCCCCCGCCGGCAGCCGCCGGACAGGACCGGTGCGTGTGTCCGCCACCTCCGCGGCGCGGCCACCGTCATCGCCCCGTACGCACCTGGCGGGGGGCGACCCGGGCTCACGGACGCAGTACCGCCGCCCCCTTCACCCGGTCGGCGGCCAGGTCGGCCAGGGCCCGGTCGGCGGACTCCAGCGGGTACGGGGTCACGGCCACGACCAGCCGGTTCCCGGCCGCGAAGTCCAGGAACTCGCGTGCGTCCGTGCGGGTGTTGGCGGTGACGCTGCGCAGCGAACGCTCCTGGAACAGGTCCCGCTGATAGTCCAGGGCGGGGATGTCCGACAGGTGGATGCCCGCCACCGCGAGCGTCCCGCCGCGGTCCAGGGCCCTGAGCGCGGTGGGCACAAGCTCTCCCACGGGTGCGAACAGGATGGCGGCGTCCAGCGGCTCCGGAGGCGTGTCGTAGGCACCCGAAGCAGAGTGGCAGCCGAGCTCCAGGGCCAGCGCGCGGGCTTCCCCGGACCGTGTCATCACGTGCACCCTCGCTCCCCGGGCGAGTGCCACCTGGGCGGTCAGGTGGGCCGAGGCGCCGAATCCGTAGAGACCGAGCACTCCCTTCTCGGGCAGTTCGGCGCGTTCGAGGGCTCGGTATCCGATGACGCCCGCGCACAGCAGTGGTGCCGCCGTGATGTCAGGCAACGCCTCGGGCAGGGGGTGCACGAACCGCTCGTCGGCGGTCAGGTACCGGGCGAACCCTCCGTCGCGGTCCCAACCGGTGTAGGTGGAGTACGGGCACAGGTTCTCGTCACCGCGACGGCAGTAGGCGCAGTCGCCACACGTGGAGGCGAGCCAGGCGACGCCCACCCGGGCCCCCGGTTCGTACAGACCCGTGCCGGGGCCGCAGGTGTTGACCCGGCCGACCACCTCGTGCCCGGGAACCGTGTCGGGGCGGCGTGGTGCGAGATCGCCCTCGGCGAGGTGCAGGTCGGTACGGCATACGGCGCAGGTGAGCACCTCGATCAGCAGCTCGCGTTCACCCGGCTCGGGAACCCGTCGGCTCACCCGGTTCAGGGGCCCGGTCGCGATCGGCCCGGGGCGTGTCACCGCCCAGGCTTCCATCATCGGTTCCATACGCCCAGCACAGCACGCCGACCCGCCACGGCCCAAGGGGCCGACCGTCCCGTGACGGCGGAGTCCATGGTCCCGGCGCGATCGGAGGCGGAGGGCGAACTACAGAGGTGACGGCGGGAGAACCTGGAGTGGTCCACCGCCCCAGGGCCTGGGGGCGGCGATCCTACGGGTGTGTCATCCGACGTCGTCGGGGAGCGGCACGCTCCACCGCAGGACTGTTCCGCCTTCCGCACCGGGCCCGGCCGCGAAGGTACCGCCGAACCGCGCCGCCCGCGCCGCCAGATTGCGCAGCCCGCTGCGGCGCCCGCCCCCGGGAAGGCCCACGCCGTCGTCGGTGACCTCGACAGTGAGGTCACCGTTCACCGCCACCCGCGCGTCCACCCGCCGGGCCCTGGCGTGCCGGGTGACGTTGGACAGCGCCTCCTGGAGCACGGCGACCGCCTCATCCGCGAGGTGGGCGGGCACCCGGCTGTCGAGTGGCCCGTCCATCCTCAACCCGGTCACGAAACCCAGGGCCGTGTTGGCTCCGTTCACCGCCTCCACGATCCGTTCACGCAACCAGGGGTGTTCCCTGCCCTCCTGGGCGGTGCTCAGGGCGAAGATCGCCGTACGGATCTTGTGGACGGTGTCATCGAGGTCGTCCACCGCCTGGCCGACACATCGGGAGGCCGTCGGCTCGTCGATACGTCCGACCGCCCCGGTGAGGGACAGCGCGACCGCGAACAGCCGTTGGATGACGATGTCGTGCAGGTCGCGGGCGATGCGGTCCCGGTCCTCCAGCACACTGACACGCTCTGCGTCGGCACGCGCCTCGGCGAGTTCCAAGGCGATCGCCGCGTGCTCGACGAAGGTGTGCAGGGTCTGCACCGTCGATGGGGAGAACTGCTCGGCACCCACTCCCCTGCCCAGGCACAGGACTCCACGAACGGTGTTCCTCTGTCCCAGTGGCAACAGCAGAACCGGACCGACCCCCATGTCGCCCAGCAAGGGCGCGCCGCGTGAACCGGAACGGGAGATGTCGGTGGTCACCGGCTCGCCCGAGGTGTAGGCCCGACCGACGAGCGACCCCTCCACGGCCACACCGCGCTCTCTCATCCCGTCGGCTCCCCCACCGCTCGCGGTCCGCACCACGAGTTTTCGGCCGGTGGTGTCGGGGCCCACGACGACCGCTGTGTCCGCCTCGGCCATGCGGCAGGCCCGCCGGGTGATCATGAGGAGGACATCGTCGGCGTCGGCTCCGCTCAGCAGCCGCGTCGTGACCTCTTCCGCCGCGTCCAACCACATTTCGCGCTGCCGTGTGCGCTCGTGGACGCGGGCGTTCTCGATCGCCGCCCCGGCTGCCGCGGCCAGCGCCACCATAATGGACTCGTCGTCCTCGTCGAAACGGCCGCCGCCGCGCTTCTCGGTGAGGTAGAGGTTGCCGAACACCTTGCCGCGTACGCGGACCGGAACGCCCAGGAAGCCGCGCATGGAGGTACGGCCCTCGGGGAGGCCGTACGACACGGGGTGGTCGGAGACGTCGTCCAGGCACAGCGGCCGGGGGGCCTCGGCCGACAGCCCCAGAGCGCCCCGCACCTCGGGCAGGTTCGCGATACGGGCGATCTCCGCGACGTCGGGGCCGGCCGGGACGAACCGCTCCGGGAAGCCGTCGCGCCCGACCACGCCCATGGCTCCGTGGCGGGCCCCGACCAGGGTCGTGGCGGCTTCGACGATCCGCCGCAGGGTGCCCTGCAGGTCCAGACCGCTCCCGATCATGACCACGGCGTCCAGGAGGAAGAGAAGACGTTCGCGGCCGACCAGGGCCTCGTCGACGTGCGACCGCGGTTCCTCGTGCGGCCGGTCGGACTCCGCCTCCGGATACGGCCTGCGCCTCCGTCCGTCCAAGGATCGGGCATCCTCGCTCACAGCCACCACCCCGCGACCACCACAGCGCTCGTCTTCCCCTGCGCCCACTCTAGGCCGGGCACCCCTCGGAACGAAGGTGCTGCGCCCGGCGGGCCCGACGTCCCCGCGCGGGAAGCCGTTGGTCCCGGTGCAGAGCGGGTGGGTGCCGGGCACGTTCTGGGGGAGTCAAGGACGACGTCTTGTGGCCGGTACCAGGAGGGAGTCGTCCGCGGGCGGTACGAGCCGCCCGACGCCGGAGCACCCGTCAGCCCTCACGGCTCCACCATCAGGGGAGCGAGCGCATGAGCCGGTGGACACTGGTCTACGAAGGGTCGGACCCGTCCGGCACGGGCATGCGCGAAGCCCTGTGCACGCTGGGAAACGGCTACTTCGCCACACGCGGCGCACACCCCGAGGCCCGTGCCGACGGAACCCACTACCCGGGTACCTACGTCGCGGGCTGCTACGACCGCGCCTCCTCCGTGGTGGACGGCCACCGGGTGGAGAACGAGGACCTGGTCAACGCCCCCAACTGGCTGCCCCTGACCTTTCGCACCGGCGACGGCGACTGGTTCGAGCGCCCCGAGCCGACGCTCCCCCAGCGCACGGAGCTGGACATGCGCCACGGGGTACTGACACGCACCTTCCACGTGGTGGAGGTCGGCAGGAGGACCCGGGTCACCCAGCGGCGCCTGGTGTCGATGGACGCCCCCCACCTGGCGGCGTTGGAGACCACACTGGTTCCCGAGGACTGGAGCGGGCCCCTGGTGGTCCGGTCGGCCCTGGACGGCACGGTGTCCAACTCCGGAGTAGCCCGGTACCGCGACCTGAACGGCCGGCACCTGTGCCCGCTGAACACCGGATCCGACGCCCCCGGACTCGCCTGGCTGCGATGCCGGACCCTCACCTCGGGTGTCGAGGTCGTGCTCGCCTCCCGGACCCGCGTCACCCGGGGCCGCGAGCCCTCGTCCTCCAGGACACACGCGCTGGGGGACTGGGTGGCCACCGACCTGTGCCTGGACCTGAGGAGGGGCGAGCCGACCACCGTGGAGAAGACGGTGGCCCTGTACACCTCACGCGACCACGCCGTCGGCGGCTGCCTCGGCGCGGCCCGCGACGCGTCGGCCGAGGCGGGGGGCTTCGGCGAACTGCTGCGCCGCCACACCACCGCCTGGCGGCACCTGTGGCGCTCCTGCGCGCTGGACGTCGGCGACGAGGAGGAACAGCGCTTCCTCAACCTCCACCTCTTCCACCTCCTGCAGACGCTGTCCCCCCACACCGCCGACCTCGACGTGGGTGTGCCGGCGCGAGGGCTGCACGGCGAGGCCTACCGGGGCCACGTCTTCTGGGACGAGCTGTTCGTCCTCCCGTTCCTCAACCTCCGCTTCCCCGAGACCGCGCGTGGACTGCTGCGCTACCGGTGGCGGAGGCTGCCCCGAGCACGCGCCGCCGCACGCGCGGCCGGGCTGAGAGGTGCGCTGTTCCCCTGGCAGAGCGCGAGCGAGGGCCGCGAGGAAACCCAGCGCATGCACCTCAACCCCCGGTCCGGGCGGTGGCTTCCCGACAACTCCCACCTGCAGCGCCATGTCGGCCTCGCGATCGCCTACAACGTCTGGCAGCACTACCAGGCGACCGGTGACCTCTCCTTCCTGGCCGATTTCGGGGCGGAGCTGCTCCTTGAGGTCGCCCGCGCGTTCGCGGACATGGCCGTCCACGACAAGGCGCTGGACCGCTACGTGATCCGCGGGGTCATGGGTCCCGACGAGTACCACGACGGCTACCCCGGACGGGAGACACCAGGTGTGGACGACAACGCCTACACCAACGTCATGGCCGTGTGGGTGCTGTTGCGCGCCCTGGACACCCTGCGGGTGCTGCCGGCCCCGCGCCGACGGGACCTGCGGGAGACCCTCGGTCTGGGGGCCGAGGAGATCGAGCGGTTCGAGACCATCACCCGCACGATGTACGTCCCCTTCCACGAGGGGGTCATCAGCCAGTTCGCCGGTTACGGGGAGCTGGAGGAACTCGACTGGGAGGCCCACCGCGGCGTCCGGCGCCTGGACCGCTCCCTGGAGGCCGAGGGCGACAGCTGCAACCGTTACCGTGCCTCCAAACAGGCGGACGTGCTCATGCTGTTCTTCCTGCTCCCCGCCGAGGAGATCGCCGAGATCCTCGACCGACTCGGCCACACCTACGATCCCGAACTCATCCCCCGCACGGTCGACCACTACCTCGCACGCACCTCCCACGGGTCCACCCTCAGCTCGGTGGTGCACTCCTGGGTGCTCTCGCGCACCAACCGGGAAGCCTCCTGGGGCTTCTTCCGCAGGGCCCTGAGCACGGATGTCGAGGACTCCCAGGACGGGACCACGGCCGAGGGCATCCACCTGGGCGCCATGGCGGGCACGGTCGACCTCCTCACCCGGTGCTACACCGGTCTGACCACACGCGGCGGCGTCCTGCACCTGAGCCCGCTGCTGCCCGCGGAACTGGACCGCCTCTCCTACGACCTGCGCTACCTCGACCACTGGGAGGTGCGTGTGGACGTGCGCCGCGACCATGTGCGCGTCACCGTGCCGCCGTCGAACGGAGCTCCGATCCAGGTCCAGGTCAAGGGGACCAGAGCCTCGGTCCTTCCTGGTTCGTCCTGCTCCCTGCCGCTGCGGTGAGCGGGCAGGGGGCAGGGTCATGTCGAGGACGCACGCGCCACGACCACCGGCACCACCGCATGGTGCAGCACCGCCCGGCTGACCGAGCCCAGCAGCAGCCCGGCGAAACCGCCGCGCCCCCGGGAGCCCACGACGATGAGGTCGGCGTCCCCTCCCCTGGCCAGCAGTGCGTGGGCGGCCTGGTCCTGGACCACCTCGATGTCGGCACGAACGTCCATGGTGTGTTCGCGGCGCGCCTCCTGCACCAGTGCCCGGACGTGCTTGTCGGCGACCACCATCTGGGACTCGCGGGCAGCGGTGTAGGCGGCAGGGTCCAGGGGCGTGAGGTCGATGGACACCGGTACCTCCCATGCGTGCACCGCCACGAGGTCGGCGCCGGTACGGGCCGCCTCCTCCAGGGCGAAGTGCAGGGCGGCCTCCGCACCGGACGAGCCGTCCAGTCCCACCACCACGCGGTTGCGGCCCCCGTGGCCGTGCCGTTCCCGGCCGGGCTCCGCCTCCTCGGGGTCGGGTACCACCGCGACGGGACAGAGCGCGTGCGCGCTGACGCGGAGGCTCACCGACCCCAGGAAGGCCGAGGCGGGGCCGCCCAGACCCCGGGAGCCCACGACGACCACCGCGGCTTCGGCCGAGGCCGCGATCAGGGCCTGCGCCGGGTCCAGTTCGGATATTTCGGTACGCACCTCCAGGCCGGGGTGGAGCGGGGCGACTCCGTCGACGGCCGCCCGGAGCAGCTGCCCGGCCCACTCGGCGAGCTCCCGCCTCAGGGTCCTGCCGATCGCGAACCCCGGCGGTGCGGCGATCGCTGGCACACCCGCCGCGTGCAGGACCACCAGCCGCGAGCCGCGGGCCCCGGCCTCTCGGGCCGCCCAGTCCAACGCCGCCAGGCTGGGGGGCGAACCGTCCACTCCCACGACGACGGCCGCCGCCCCGCTCCGTGACCGGGCCCGCCCGCCGTCTTGGGCGCTGTCGTTGGTGCTCATGGGGTGCCCCTCTCTCCTGCGGTACGAGGGCCCTGCCGCCGGATGTGGTCGGCGGCGGTACCCGTGGTCTCTTCCCCACCGCGCCGGACCGAGCCCGTGCTCCGGTGACGATCCAAGTCTGTCCGGAGCGCGCCTGGTGTGTCAGCGCCGTCGTTCCCGCAGCTGGGCGACCTTCGTCCCGGCTCCGGGGCCTGCGTCTGCACCGGAGGGCCCGGTCCGCCCCGCGCGCCCTCTGCCCGCACGTGGGGCCACCCCCGTTCCGGCCGCGCGGCGGAGCGGTGTGCGCCGACGGCATCGCCGACTTGCATCTCAAGGCGCTGGAGATCCCATAGTGGCCCCATGCACGACGAAGAGTTGTACTCCATAGGAGACGCCGCGCGCCGCAGCGGCCTGAGCGTCAGCACCGTCCGGTTCTACTCCGACGAGGGGGTCATCGATCCGACAAGCACGACAGAGGCGGGCCACCGCCAGTACGACGTCCACGCCATCGCCCGGTTGGAACTGGTCCGCACCCTGCGGGACCTGGACACGGGCCTGGACGAGATCCGCCGACTGCTCCGGGGCGGAACGACCCTGCAGGGCCTGCTCACCGCGCACCTGGAGGTGGTCGAGCGCCAGGAGCACGTCCTGCGCGCCAGACAGGCGGTGCTGAGAGCGCTGATCAAGCAGGGCGGCACGACCACGCAGGCCGACCTGATGCACCGGCTCGTGTCGATGTCCGACGAAGAACGCGAACAGACCATCGAGGACTTCTGGAACGAGGTGGGTGAGGGTCTGGACGTGCCGGACGGTTTCGTCGACCGGTTGGGGACGATGCGCCCGCGCCTGCCCGAGGACCCCACGGCCGCCCAGCTCCAGGCGTGGATCGAGCTGGCCGACCTGGTGCGCGACCCGGCGTTCCGCGACGCGGTCCGCGCCTATCTGAGGGACGGCTACTCCACGGCGCCGGGGAGTGTCATCGCGTCCGAGCCGATGCAGGAGTTCATCCACACGACCGGTGCGCCGATCACGGAGGACCTCATCGCCGCCCACCACGCCGGAGAGCCCGCCCGGTCCCCGCGGGTGCAGGAGCTCGTGGAGCGTTTCGTCGAGGCGACCGCCGCCCTCGCCGACGGCCAGGACACCTCGCGGATGCGCGATCGGCTGGCCTCCGCCTTCCTCCTCGCGGACGAGTTCATGAGGGAGGAGGAAGGCCCGTACGCGGCCGGGACCGCCTGGTACGACCAGACGCACGGCCGGTACCTGTCCCTGGTGGCCGTGATCAACGGAACCGCGGCCGAGGAGAGCGATCCGGTGCCCTACCTCTCCTGGATCGCGGAGGCCCTGCGCTCCTCGGCCTCCGACGCCTGACACCGCCGCGGCCCAGCCTCCGGCACGGGTGTCACCGCACGTCACCGCCGTGTCATCAGCGGACGGGCACCCGGCCGGAGAATGAAGGGCCCATGAACTGCAACTTAAATTGCACAGCAAGCTATTGATGCAATTAATCTTGCTGTAGCGTGAGTGTCGTGAACTTCCACGAGCGTGTGAACGAGCACCGCGACCAGCTGACCAGGTCGGATCGGGTTCTCCTCGACGAGCTTCTCGCCCACCCGGCGGAGGCTCCGCTGTGGCGGGGCGGCGACGTCGCGCAGCGGGCCGGGGTCCACCCGGCGGCTGCCACCCGCCTGGCGCAGCGGCTGGGATACCAGGGGTACCTGGAACTGCGGGAGGACCTGCGGCAGGCCCACGAGGCCAGCCTCCAGGGCGCCGGTGACCGGTTCCGGGCGGAGCTTCGCGGGCAGGGGCGCGTCCTGGACACCCTCCTGGCCACCGAGCTGGACTCGCTGGCGGCGGTCGGCAGGCACGTGGACCAGTCACAGATCGACGAGGTCGCGGACCTCCTGGTCGGCGCGCGGGTGGTCTACCTCTTCGCGCGGGGCAACTCGGGGGTCCTGGCCGAGCTGCTCGACGGCCGTCTGCGGCGGTTCGGGATGCACGCCGTCAACCTCGTCGGCCCCGGCCGCGAGGTGGCCGAACGGGTTCTGGCGATGTCGGGGTCCGACGTCGTCGTCTCCTTCGCCTTCCGCCGCGCACCGCGCAACCTCACGGACCTCTACGCCCGCGCCTCCGCGGTGGGCGCCCGGTCCGTCCTCGTCACGGACACCCTCCACACCCTCGACCCGGCGCCGACCACCGTGCTGTCCGCCCCCCGCGGCCACCAGGAGGGCTTCTCCTCCCTGAGCGTCCCGATGATGATCGCGAACGCCATCGTGCTCACCATCGCCCAGCGGCACCCGGACACCGTCCTCTCCGCCCTCGACCGACTCGACGGCCTGCTCACCGAGTTCGACTGACGCCCCGGCCGCCCACCCACGGCGGCCCGGTTCGTCCAGCCCCCCACCTGCGCGAGAACTGACACAAAGGACCTGTCATGCGCTTTCCGAGAATGCTCAAGGCCTCCGCCGTCCTCACCCTCACCGCGACCCTCGCCGCCTGCGGCGGAGGCGCCCCGGAGACTCCCCCCACCGACGCCGCGTCCGGGCCCCACGAACTCGACGGCGCCACCCGCGACGAACTGGTCGAACTGGCCGTGGAGGAGGGGACGGTCACCGTCTACTCCTTCACCTCGCGGATCGCCTCGATCGAGGCGGAGTTCGAGGCGGAGTACCCCGGGATCGACCTGGTCGGCCACGACATCTCCTCCTCCGAGCAGATCACCCGGCTGATGGCCGAGTCCCAGGCCGGCACACCGTCGGCGGACGTCGCCTACATCTCCGACGCCCCGGTGGTCATCACCGAACTCGTCGCGGGCGGCATCCTCCAGAACCACGTCCCACAGCGCGTCGCGGAGACGGTTCCCGAGGAGTACCGCGAGCCGCTGCTGGCCAACCGGCTCTCGACCAAGATCCTCATGTACAACGAGGAGGCCCACCCCGACGGCACCCCGGTCGAGAACCTGTGGCAGCTGACCGAGGAGGAGTGGAACGGCAAGGTCGTCATGGTCGACCCCGGCGTGCGCGGCGACTACCTCGACCTCATGGCGGAGATCATCCGACAGTCCGACGCGATGGCGCAGGCCCACCTGGAGCTCTTCGGCTCCGAGGTCGCCCTCGACGAGGGCGTCGAGAACGCCGGACAGCAGTTCGTCAAGGACCTCTACGCCAACGGGCTGGTCCTGGTCGACGACACCGACAACGTCAACGCGGCGGTGGGCGCGACCGACCAGGACGACCCGCCGGTCGGTTTCACCTCGTACTCCGACCGCCGGGACAACGAGGAGGAGGGGTGGGCGCTCCAGGCCTCCCTGGGGACCGCCCCGTCCCCGGGCATCACCTTCCCGGCCTACATCGGCATGGTGAACGGGTCCGGCAGCCCCGCCGCGAGCCGCCTGGTCGCGGACTTCCTCATGGGGGACGACTCGGAGACCGGCGGCGCGGCCTTCGAGCCCTTCTACGTTCCCGGTGACTACCCGGTGCGCACCGACATGGCGGCGCCCGAGGGCGCGGTCTCCCTCGATGAGCTCGCCGCCTGGGACATCGCCCCCGAGGAGACGGCGCAGATCCGCGACGACGTGTCCGACTTCCTGCTGACCCTGTAGAGCCGGCCCCCTCACCCCCGTCAGCGAAAGGACACCATGACGACGGCACCCGCCCCCCGCCGCACCACGGTCGGCCGCACCGCGGCCCGTGCGCGGACCGCTCTTCGGCAGCCGACCGTGGTGCTGGGAGCCGGCACCCTGCTCGTCCTCGCCGTCCTCGTGGTGGCGCCGCTCGTGGGGTTGGTCAACACCACCCTGGCGGACGGCAACCGCGAGGCCTGGACGGACGTCTTCGCGAGCCCGATGTCGGAGAACCTCCTGTGGAGGCCGATGGGCAACTCCGTGCTCATGGGCACCGCCACCGCCATCGGTTCCACGGTGATCGGCGGGTTCCTCGCCTGGGTCGTCGTCATGACCCGCCTCCCGGGGCGCGGGATCCTCGGCCTGCTGGCGACGATCCCGTTCGCGCTGCCGAGCTTCGCCCTGGCGCTGGCGTGGGAGTCGGTCTTTCGCAACGACCTCATCGGCGGCTCCACCGGCATCCTCATGAACATGGGGATCGCCGTCCCCGACTGGTTGGCCTGGGGGCCCGTGCCGATCGCGGCGACGCTGACGGCGCACTACTTCTCACTGTCGTTCATGCTCATCGCCGCGGCCCTGGCCGGCGTCAACGGGGACCTCATGGAGGCCGCCGAGCTGACGGGGGCCTCCACGCTGCGCGTGGCCCGCGACATCGCCCTGCCGGTCGTGGCGCCGGCGGTGGTCTCCGGCGCGCTGCTCGCCTTCGCCGAGGGGGTCTCCAACTTCGTCACGCCCGCCCTGCTCGGCCTGCCGGTCCGCTTCCACACGCTCTCGACCCGGCTGTACGGGGCGATCTCCACCGGTGACGTCGCACGCGGCTACGTGCTGTCGATCGTGCTCATCCTCGTCGCCGCGATGATCATGTACGCCTCGACCAGGATCACCGGGGGCAGGCGCAGTTTCGCGACCATCACCGGCAAGGGGGGCCGCCGCAAGGGCATCGAACTGGGCGTGTGGGGGCGGCCGGTGGCCGCGGCGGCGTGGCTGCTGGTCACGTTCACCACGATCGTCCCCGGGCTGGTGCTCGTCCTGAGCTCGCTGACCCGCCGCACCAACGACTTCGCGTCGGGGCTGACCCTCCACTACTGGATCGGCGGCTCCGACCCCGCGTTCGCCCAGGGGCAGCGGGGCATCCTGAACAACCCCCAGATCCTCCAGGCCACCTGGAACACCGTGCTCCTCGGGGTGGCCGTGGCGGTCTGCGCGGGTGTGCTCGGCCTGCTCGTCTCCTACGTCATCACCCGGTCCCGCGGCCCGAGGTGGCTGCCCGGAACCCTGGGCGTCGTCTCGTTCGTGCCGTTCCTCATCCCCGGCATCGCGTTGGGCGCCGCGTTCATCGCACAGTTCGGGGCGCCCATCGGTCCGCTGCCGAGCCTGTACGGGACCTTCGCGATCCTCGTGCTGGCCGGGGTCGCGGCGACGATCCCGTTCTCGGTCCGGTCGGGCACCTCGGCCCTGAGCCAGGTGTCGAGGGACGTCGAGGAGTCGGCGGTGATGGCGGGGGCCGGGCTGTTGCGCCGGATCGGCGCCGTCATCGCACCGCTGACGGCACGCGGCCTGTTCACCGGCGGGGTGCTCGTGTTCGTCCAGATGGTGCGCGACCTCTCCCTGGTCGTGCTGCTGGCGACCCCGGCGATGCCGGTCCTGGCCGTCCTCACCTACCAGTACTCCTCGGAGAACTTCACCCAGTTGGCCAACGCGGTCACCGTCGTCATCGCGGTGATCTCGGTCGCGGCGACCATCCTCGCGCGGCGCTTCGAAGGCGCCGCCCAGCCCTGGAACTCGAACTCATGACCTCCACGACCGGCACCGACCGAGCGGAAAGGACCGGTATGCGCTCCGGAGCGTCCTCGGCCTCCCTGACCATCACCGACCTCAGGAAGGACTTCGGCGGCACCGCCGCCGTCGACGGCATCTCGATCGACGTCCCCGCGGGTTCCTTCCTCGTCCTGCTCGGCCCCTCCGGCTGCGGGAAGACCACGACCCTGCGGATGCTCGCGGGCCTGGAGAACCCCACCGGGGGCGAGATCAGGTTCGGTGACCGCGTCATCGCCCGGGGGGACGGCACCGCGCTCGTCGCCCCCGCAGAACGGGAGGCGGGCCTGGTCTTCCAGTCCTACGCGCTGTGGCCGCACAAGACGGTGCGGCAGAACGTCGAGTGGCCGCTGACGGTGGCCAGGTGGTCGAGGGCCGACCGCCGGGCCCGTGGCGACCGGGTGCTGTCGCTGCTGGCGATCGCCGACCTCGCCGACCGCTACCCGGGGGAGATCAGCGGCGGGCAGCAGCAGCGCGTGGCGATCGCCCGCATGATCGCGCCGCAGCCCAAGGTGCTGCTCTTCGACGAGCCGCTGTCCAACCTCGACGCGCGGCTGCGTGTGGAGACGCGCGGGGAGCTCGTGCGCGTCCACCGCTCCACCGGGGCCACGAGCGTCTACGTCACGCACGACCAGGTCGAGGCGATGACCATGGCCACGCACATCGCGCTCATGAAGGACGGCCGCATCGAACAGTTCGGTACCCCGCGCGAACTGCTGGAGGCTCCGCGCACGGCGTTCGCCGCGACGTTCATCGGCACTCCCCCGGCCAACATCGTCGAGTGCCGGGTTCGGGACGGGAGACTGTGGGCGTACGGCTCCGACTGCGGCGCCGCGCCCCCAGCGGCAGCGGACGGGATCGTCAGGGCGATGTACCGGGCGGGCTGGCTCACGTCCACCGAGGAGTCGACGGGCCCCGGCGTCGTGGCGGCCACGTTCGCCGACCAGGTGCCGATGGCCGACAGGTGGGTCCTGGGCGTCGACCTCCCCGACGGGACGCGGGCGCACGTCTCGCGTGACACCCCGGTCGCTCTGCTGCCCGGTGACGGGCTCGGCGTGCGCCTGCCCTCGGAACCGGACGCGTACTTCGACGCCGCCGGTGAGCGGCTGGACTCCGGGGAGAGCCGATGATGCGTCTGCTTCTGGTCCGCCACGGCGAGACCGCGTGGAACGAGGAGCGCCGCCTCCAGGGGCAGCAGGACGTCGGGCTGTCCGAGGCCGGACGGCGGCAGGTCCGCGCGTTGGCGGAGACGGTCGGGTACCTGGCCCCGGGGTACGTGGTCACCTCGGGTCTGCGCCGCACACGGGAGACCGCCGAGGTGCTCGGCGTCCGGGCCGACGCACGCGATCCCCGGTTGAACGAGGCCTACCTGGCCGGGTGGGAGGGGCGGTACTCGGCGCAGGTCAAGGAGGAGGACGGGGGTGTGTACGCCGCGTGGCGCGCGGGCCGGTTCCACCCCCCGGGTGCCGAGAGCTTCGGCGCGCTCACCGAACGGGTGCTCGCCGGGATCGGCGCCGCGGTGCGCAGGGCGGAGGCCGAGGGGCACGGGCAGCTCATGGCCGTCACCCACGGCGGCCCGGTCCGGGCCTTCCTCACGGCCGCCGTGGGACTCGACCCGGCGCGTACGGTACCGAGCCACCCGGCCGGTCTCAGCATCGTCGACATCGACCCCCGGGCCGGTTCGCTCACCGAACCGGGGGCGGCCAGGCTGCGGCTGTTCAACTACTCCCCCGCGATGTCACCGCTGGACCCGGCGGACTGACGACGGCGGGCGGTGGAGGCCCCGCGGTGCGGCCGGAGCCCGCTGACCCCGGCGGGCGCGGTCCGCGGGGCCGCTCCGGGCGCGCTTCGGCGAGGTTCCCCGGGTCAGACCTCGCGCAGGCGGGCCAGCGCCGGGATCATCCGCTCGCCGATGTCGTCCGGGCCGGGGAACACGCGGGAGACGGACCGCTGGTGGGCGAGCCCGTGCAGTCCGAGCCACAGTCCGAAGGTGTCGGTGCCCGGGTCGGCGCTCGTGGAGAGCCCGGCCTCCGCGCACTCGGTCAGGATCTCGCTGAGGATCCGCAGGTTCGCGTCGCCGAGCGTCACGAGGTCCTTCTCGGTCACCGAGGTCTCCGCCAGGGTCGGCATCCACAGGCCACCGAACATGGTGCGGTACCGCTCGGGGTGCGTGCGGGCGAAGTCGAGGTAGGCGCGGCACACGGCGTACAGCCGCTCGCGGGGATCCTCTCCCGCGTCGCGCACGGCGGAGCGCAGTACCGCTTCGAGCTCGGCGAACGCCCGCCGGACCACGGCCAGCATGATGGAGGGCTGGTCGGAGAAGTGCGGGTAGATGGAGGGCGCGGCGATCCCGACACGGCGCGCGATGGATCGCAGGGTGATGGTGCGCTCGTCGCCCGTCTCGTCGAGCAGGGCGACCGCCGCGTCGACGATGTCCTCGCGCAGACGACCACCCTCGCCGCGGCGGTTCCTTCTGCGGGGCGTCGCGGTGTCCTTCGTATCCTTCATGGCGTCACCTTACAGTTGTGAGTTTTCCCGGGACCTCTTGCACCACTAGGATTACAGGCGTAAGGTTACAATCGTTAGCACGAATTTTCCACGAGGAGCCCCCATGAACCCCGGCACCGCCGCCAGCACCACCCCGGCCACCCAGGTCCTCCTGCCGGGAAAGGTGGAGCCCGAAGGCCTGCAGGTGCGCGTCCAGGACCTGCCCGCCCCCGGCGCCGGACAGGTCCTGCTCCGCATGGAGGCGACCGGGGTGTCCTTCGCCGAGCAGCAGATGCGCCGGGGCAAGTACTTCGACCAGCCCCCGTTCCCGTTCGTGCCGGGCTACGACGTCGTCGGCACCGTCACCGCCGTCGGGCCCGGCGTGGACACCGCGCTCGCCGGAGGCCGGTTCGCCGCCGTCACGAAGACCGGCGCCTGGGCCAGCCACCTGCACCTCGACGCCCGCGACCTCGTCGCCGTGCCGGACGGCACGGACCCCGCCGCCGTCGAGACACTGCTCGTCAACGGCATCACCGCATGGCAGATGCTGCACCGCATGGCCGCCGTGCCGCGCGGCGGCACGATCGTCGTCCTCGGCGCCAACGGCGGGGTCGGCACCACACTGCTCCAGCTCGCCCGGCACGCCGGGATCACCGTGATCGGCACCGCCGCGCAACGTCACCACGAGGCCGTGCGCGAGCTCGGCGCCACCCCCGTCGACTCCCGCGCCGACGGTATGTACGACCAGATCAGAACCCTGGCGCCGAACGGCGTGGACGCGGTGTTCGACCACGTCGGCGGTGAGGGCCTGGTCCGGTCCTGGCGCCTTCTGCGGCGCGGTGGCACGCTCGTCTCCTACGGAACCGCCTCGACCAAGGACCTCGAAGGCAACTCCCAGCTTCCCGTGCTCAAGCTCTTCGGCCGCCTCGGCCTGTGGCACGCTCTGCCCAACGGCCGCAGTGCCCGCTTCTACAACTTCTGGGCCGGGCGCCGACGCGCCGACGCCTTCCGCGCCCGACTGCGCGAGGACCTGACCCAGGTGCTCGGCCTGCTCGCCGCGGGCGTCCTGACGCCGCAGGTCGGCGCCCGCATCCCCCTCTCGGACGCCGCGGCGGCCATGACCCTCGCCGAGTCCCGCACCGTCCTCGGCAAGGTCGTGCTCGTCTCCGACGCGTAGGGGCCGGCCCCGGGCCCGTCCGATCCGTCTTCCCCGCTCGCCCGCGCACCCTGGGATCACAGCCGTAACCTTACGGTCGAACCCCCCGCGGTCGCCCCCAGGAGACCCGCCGCGCCGACGTCCGCGCGGCGCGTACGCCTTCCGAACCACTCCCCTCCGCGGCCCGTCCCCGCGGCGAAGGTCCCACCCGGGCATCCGGGTGGGACCTTCGCGTCTCACAGGGGGTGTCCCCGGGCAGCGACGGCACCCCGGGGTGTGTCGGGCGCGTCCGCGATCCGGATCACGGCGACGTCGGCGCGCGCTCCCGGTGCGGGTGTGCCGCTCGCGCCGTGTCCCGTCAGGTCGCGGCCGACCCCGGGGGCGCGCACCTGCGCCAGGGACGCCTCGTCGCGGAGCGGGTGCGTCCGGGCTGCGGTACTCATGGGGTTCCCCATGTCCTGTCCTTCTGTCCTTGCCCGGTGGTGGGGGTGGACGGCGGGTGGGCGACCGGTGTCAGTGCCCCATCCGCCCGCGCAGACGGTCTCGCGAGTCCTGGACCCGGGCGCGCAGGGCCGCCAGGTCCACGTCCAGGACCTGCCCGTCCCACTTGCGCGGTTCGCCGTCGACCAGGACGGCGGTGACGTTGCGGGCGTCCGAGCCCAGGACGACCGTGCCGACCGGGTCGTTGAGCGGCATGTTGTTCAGGTCCTCCGCACGGATCACCAGCAGGTCGGCCCGCTTGCCGGGTGTGAGGGAGCCGGCCACCTCCTCCAGGGCGTTGGTGCGCGCACCCTGGAGGGTGGCGAAGTCCAGCACGTCGTGGACGCCGATCCGCGCGGGTTCGGCGTCGGTGCCGTAGGCGGCGTTGACCGCCCGCATCCGCTGGACGGTGTGCAGGGTGCGCATCTGCGTGAACATGTCCCCGGCCAGGGCCACCTCCACGTCGATGCTCAGACCGGGGCGCACGCCCGCGGCCAGCGCCTCGTCGATCGCGGGCACCGCCGTCTCCAGGCCGATCTGCGCGTCGGAGGTCGGCGCGAGGGAGACCGTGGTCCCGGTGGTGCCGATCGCCTGCCACGCCCGGTCGGTCAGACCGGTGGCGTGGATGAGGGTGAGGTGCGGGCCGAGGAGCCCCTGCTCCTCCCACTCCAGGACGGCCTGCGACGAGGGGGCGCCGAAAACCGCGTCCACGCTGACGCCGATGTCCAGGTCCTTGGCGATCCGGGCCAGGCCCGGCCCGTAGGCCAGGTCGGGACCCCCGATCGCGGCCGTGGCGAGCGCCCCCGCCCGCAGGGTCAGCATCCGGCCCGAGCCGTCCGTGTACCGCTCGCGGAGCCGGGCCAGGTCCTTGGGCCACTGCCGGTCCCAGTCGCCGAAGTGCGGCCCCATGGAGGCGTGGACCCCGCGGATGCCGGTGTCGAGCAGAGCCTGGACGGCGGCGTCGGAGTGCTCGCGGGTACGGGAGTTGTGCGAGAAGTCGAGCATGCAGGTGATGCCGCTGTCGATCGCGGACAGCGCGGCGAGCCTGGTGCCGATGTACATGTCCTCGGGGCCGTAGAGGGGGGCGTACCCGGCCAGGGTGGTCGTGACGTAGGACGCGAGGTCGTCCACGTCCGGAAGGGAGCGGCGCAGCTGGGACTGCCAGGCGTGCCGGTGGGTGTCGACGAACCCCGGGGTGAGGACCGTTCCCGCGGCGTCCACCACGACCGCGCCGTCCGCCTCCAGTCCGGGTCCCACGGCCGCGATCGTGTTCCCCTCGACCAGGACGTCGGCGCGGTCCAGGATCCCGAGCCCGGGGTCCATGGTGACCACGGTGGCGCCGGTGAGCAGAATGCGCCTGTGCGGGTCGCCGGACCGGCGTCGGATCTCCTCCAGCGTGTCTGCCCCTCCGGGGTTCTGTGCGATGGATGCGGAGCCCATGGGCGCCCCTCCCGTTCGTGCGGCGCGGTGGGACGGCCCCACCGCCTCACACGGAAGTCTCGCTCCGCCCCGCAGTGGCAGCCAGGCCGCCGTCAGCCCCGGTGCGGCACTCCTGGGCGGGCCGGTCCGCGGGCCCGGCCCCGAAGTGGTTCCCGCCTGTCCGCTGGGGAGTGTTTTTTGGAGGTTTTCGGGTCGGCGAGCGGCCGTCCAGGCGATCTCTCGCAAGACGATGTGCGAAGTTCAGCCTGGTTGTGCTTCACGAGCGCAGAGGCGCAGTGAGAGGAAGCCTGGTGGACGCGAGCCCGGAAGGATCCAAAAAACACGACCTAGGACCGCGCGCCGACCACGGGAGGAGGAGCGGGAACGGGAGGCTGCACGGTGCCCGGAGGCCGCAGGATCGGGCCCGCCGACCGCTCGGGAACGCCCGTACCGGTGCGCCGGAACTCGCTCGGGCTGACGCCCCGGATCCGTTTGAACGCCACGCTGAAGGCGAAAGCGTCGGTGTAGCCGACGGCGCGGGCGATCTCGGCGACCGTCGACGTCTCGCGCTCGACCAGCAGGTCCGCCGCGAGCGTCATGCGCCAGCGGGTGAGGTAGGTCAGCGGTGGTTCTCCGACCAGGTCGGAGAACCGCTTCGCCAGCGTGGAACGCGACACCCCGGTCCGATCGGCCAGAGAGGAGACCTTCCAGGGTGCCGCCGGTTCGGCGTGCAGCAGGCGCAGCGCGTCGCCGACCACCGGGTCCCGCTGGGCGGCGTACCAGGCCGGCGGCTCGCCGCCGGGCCGGTCGAAGTACTCGCGCACCGCGCAGACCAGCATCCAGTCCAGCAGCCGGTCCAGGACCACCTGCTGGCCCGGGGTGTCGGCGGCGACCTCGGCGGCCAGGTGGCCTCGTACGGCGTCGGTCCCGCCGTCGGAACCCACGCGCAGCACCACGGGCAGCGCGTCCAGCAGCCTGCGGCTGATCTCACCGCGCACGGGGTAGGCGCCGACGATCAGCGTCGTGGCGCCCTCGCCGGGGTCGCCGCAGGCGTCGTTCCATCCGATCCGGTACCGGGTCCCGCCCTGATCGGGCGTTGCGCAGTGCTCGCCGCACGTGATCGGTTCGGCCGGGGTGCCGACCTCGTCGACGAAGGTGAACGGCGCGGGGCCCCGCACGATGACCGTCTCGCCGGCCCGGAGCTGTTCGGGCGGGCGGTGCTCCGGCACGATCCAGCCCGACCCGCCGATGACTGTGCACAACGTCAGAGGCGCGCCGTCCACGAAGTGCAGCGCCCAGGGCGGGGACAGGATCGTGTTGCCGAACAACGAGCCCTGAGCCCGCATCCCGCGGAAGAGGTCACCGAAAGCGTCCATGCCATCGAGATTAGACGATGACAAAGGAGATCCGGGTTCTTACCCATGGAGTCGTCCGGGTGGGTGCCGTTGAATCACTGTCATGAGCAATGACACCACTCTCGTCCTCGGCGCCACCGGCAAGACCGGCCGACGCGTCGCCGCCCGTTTGCGACTGCGCGGCACGCAGGTGCGCACCGCCTCCCGCTCCAGCCCGACCCGCTTCGACTGGGCCGACCCCGACGGCTGGGATCCGGTCCTGCGGGGGGTCACCACCGCCTACGTGGTGCCCCCGTCCGTGCCCGGACCGGTGCACGAGTTCGTGGCGCGGGCCGAGGCCGCCGGGGTGCGGCGCCTGGTCCTGCTCTCCGGGCACGGCGCCGACACCTGGGGCGACTCCGTGTTCGGTCTGGACATGCGCTCGGCCGAGGACGCCGTGCGCGGCTCGGCGCTGGAGTGGACCGTTCTGCGGCCGTCGAACTTCGACCAGAACTTCGACGAGGACTTCTTCCACGCCCCTCTGGTCGCCGGCGAGCTGGCGCTCCCGGCCGGCGCGGTCCCCGAGCCGTTCATCGACCTGGAGGACGTCGCCGACGCCGCGGCCGCGGTACTGACCGAGCCCGGCCGCCACGCCGGACGGATCTACGAGCTGACCGGACCGCGCGCGCTGACCTTCGCCGAGGCCGTCGAGCTGATCTCCCGGGCGTCCGGGCTGCCCATCGCCTACAAGCAGGTCTCCCCCGCCGAGTACGCCGCGGCGCTGGTCGAGGAGGGCTGGGGCGAGGACGACGCCCGCCACGTCGCCGACATGTTCGTGCTGATGGAGCGGGGGGTGCTCGCCGAAACGACGGACGGCGTCTCCACCGTGCTGGGGCGCGCACCCCGGACCTTCGAGGACTACGTGGTGCGGGCCGCGGCAGCGGGTGCCTGGCGCCCCTGACCCCTCCGGCGGCCGGCCCGGGGAGGCACAGGACCCCGGCGCGCGGGACCACTGCGCGCCGGGTGCCACCCTCGTACACCCGGTCGTCCACGGTGGCGACGTAGTCGCCGGAGTCGCCGGTCGGGGTCGCGTTGCCCGGCCCCGGCCGGTGCACGGTGTCCAGGAGTGACGTCCAGGCCGCGCCATCGGAGAAGCCGGTGCGCACCAGCAGACCCTCGTTCCTCTGCGCGAGCAGAGGTAGGGCCCTGGCCGGGGCCTCCTAGCAGGGCGGGGGGTCCAGCGTCTCCAGGTGGGCACCCACGGGGTCGGGGAGTGCGGACTCCCGTCCCTCCACCGTCTCGTCCTCGTCGAACTCCCATCCGGGTTCGGCGGGGGCCTCCTCCTCGAAGTCCTCCAGGATCGATTCCAGGTACGGACGGTGCAGCACCAGGTAGGCCAGGGCCGCTTGGCGGGGCGTGATGCGGAACGTGTCACCGCCGGTGCCGCGAAACGCCAGCAGCGGGCGCAGGCGGGTGTTGACCGCGGTCCTGTCGTTGGCGAGCAGGACCAGGTCGGGAACCCACACCCCGTCCCGGTTCAGGGCCTCGCCCACCTCCTTCGGGGTGGCACCCTGCCAGGCGGGGTCCTCCACCACGGCCAGGTGCCGGGGGACCGCCTCCTCCCCCGGCACCGCGTGGGCCTCGGGGCGGCGCCGGAAACGGCCAGACCGGGCAGTTCGCCCATGCGGGAGCGCACGTCGTTTCATGCCTCGTCGTCGCCGTGGTCGGTGCGGATCAGTAGCATGCCGCACACGCGCCGCGTCGTCGGCCGGTGGCAGGGCAGGACGACGCGTCGGGGTACCTCACAACGGTCGTGGAACGCGGATCTCCGTTGCATCCGACGGCTGCGACAAGGCGGCCGTGAGCCGCACGCCCCGGTGCGCGAACGCCTTGCCCGCGCAGCCGGGCCTGGGCCTTCGAGCAGGCGTCGGGCCTGTGCCGGTACCACGAGCACGGCAACCCGCCCCTGAGCCGCATCGGTCGGCGCGCCCGGCGGACGGCTCCCCGCGGGCACCACGCGACCGATCTCCCGGACGGGCCGCACTGGAAGCGGGGGTCGCCCGGACAAGCGCCGGTATGGACTGCCCGCAGCCCTTACCTGGGGTTCGGCGACCGGTTGTGGGAGGCTGGTGCGACCCGGAAACGGGCAGGAACGACACATTCACCAACAACATCGGAGACAACAGCAGTCATGGAGAACTACGGGGTTCAAATCGGCCTCGTCCTGGTCCTCGTCCTGGTCAACGCCCTCTTCGCCGGCAGCGAGATCGCCCTGATCACCCTGCGCGAGGGGCAGATCAAGCAGCTGGCCGAGCGTGGGCCCGGCGGCAGGGCCGTGGCCCGCCTGGCCCAGGACCCCAACCGTTTCCTCGCCACCATCCAGATCGGCATCACCCTCGCCGGCTTCCTGGCCTCGGCCACCGCGGCCGTGGCCCTGGCCCAGCCCCTGGTCGAGCCACTCGGCTTCCTCGGCTCCGCCGCCGGACCCGTCTCGATCGTCCTGGTCACCATCGTCTTGACCTTCATCACCCTGGTCCTCGGAGAGCTCGCGCCCAAACGCATCGCCATGCAGCGCGCCGAGACCTGGGCCCTGGCCGTCGCGCGCCCCCTGAACCTGCTGGCCATGCTGTCGCGCCCCGTGGTGTGGCTGCTGAGCGCCTCCACCAACCTGGTCGTGCGCCTGACCGGTGGTGACCCCTCCGCCGCCAAGGAGGAGGTCGGTGAGGAGGAGCTGCGCGAGATGCTCGCCACCCAGCGCGGCATGACCCGCGAGCAGCGCACCATCATCTCGGGCGCCTTCGAGATCGACGACCGGCGGCTGCGCCAGGTCGTCGTCCCGCGCGGCGACGTCTTCACCATCCCGGCCCGCACCCCGGCAGAGGAGGCCGCCCGCATGTTGGCCGAGCACGGCCACTCCCGGGCTCCCGTCGTCGCCGACGACGACCTCGACGAGGTGATCGGCGTGGTGCACTGGTCCGACCTGGTGCGCGGTGAGGGCGCCGCCGGGGAGCTGGCTCGGGAGCCGATGCTGCTGCCCGACTCCCTGGTGGTCTCCCTGGCCCTGCGCCGGATGACCGCCGAGCACCAGCAGCTGGCCGTGGTGGTCAACGAGGTGGGCGGCATCGACGGCATCGTCAGTCTGGAAGATCTCCTGGAGGAGATCGTCGGGGAGATCTACGACGAGACCGACTCCGACATCCGTACCGTCGTCTCCAACGACGACGGCACCATGACGCTGCCGGGCACCTACCCGGTCCACGACCTGTCCGACCTGGACCTGCAGCTGAACGATCCTCCCGAGGGCGACTACGTCACCGTCGCCGGTCTGCTGATCGCGATCCTGGGCCACATCCCCACCGAGCCGGGGGAGAAGATCTCCTTCGGCGACTGGGAAGCCGAGGTCGCCGAGACCAGTGGGCGCACCATCACCGCCGTGAAGGTGCGGAGCACCACGGCCGCCGACCCCTCCTAGTGTCCTGAGTCTCAAATATCCATATAGTTGTGTGATGGTACGACCAGGACCCAAACTCGCGCCGCTGGACCTGACCGCTGACGACAAAGC
>NZ_JBHXQY010000049.1:0-48630 GCF_042716955.1 Nocardiopsis sp. NPDC058631
AGGTTCTTGGCGATCGCCTCGTCCACGGCGGCGCCCAGCGCGCCGTCGTCGCTGACGACCTGGAGCCCGCGCGCCCGGACCACCTCGTCGGGCCCGCCCTCACCGGCCAGCACACCCTCCACGACCTGGCGGGCGAGCTTGTTGGTCAGCGTGCCCTCGGCCACCAGCGCGATGATCCGGGCGACTTGGTCCGGGGAGACGGGCAGGGCGCCCAGCTCGACCTCCTGCTCGGTGGCGCGGCGGGACAGCTCGTTGAGCCACAGCTTGCGGGCCTCGGCGGACGGCGCCCCGGCGGCCACGGTCGCCTCGACCAGCTCGATCGCCCCGGCGTTGACCAGGTCGCGCAGCTCGGTGTCGCTGAGGTCCCACTCGGCCTTGACCCGGGCCCGCTGGGCCGCGGGCAGCTCCGGGAGGGTGGCGCGCAGCTGGTCGATCCACTCCTCGGACGGGGCGACCGGAACGAGGTCGGGGTCCGGGAAGTACCGGTAGTCCTGTGCCTCCTCCTTGGAGCGGCCGGAGATGCTGCGCCCGGTGTTCTCCTGGAAGTGGCGGGTCTCCTGCACGACCCGGTGCCCGGCGTCGAGGACGCCCGCCTGGCGCTCGATCTCGGAGCGCACGGCGCGCTCGACGGAGCGCAGCGAGTTGACGTTCTTGGTCTCGCTCCGGGTCCCCCACTCGCTGGTGCCGACCGGCTGGATGGACACGTTCACGTCGCAGCGCATGGAGCCCTCCTCCATGCGCACGTCGGAGATGCCCAGGGAACGGACCAGGTCGCGCAGCTCGGCGGCGTAGGCGCGCGCCACCAGGGGCGCGAGGTCGCCGGTACCGGCGATGGGCCGGGTGACGATCTCCAGCAGCGGGATGCCCGCGCGGTTGTAGTCGACGATCGAGTAGGTGGCGCCGTGGATGCGACCGGTCGCGCCTCCCACGTGGGAGGTCTTGCCGGTGTCCTCCTCCATGTGGACGCGCTCGATCTCCACCCGGAACTCGCGCGGGCCGTCGGGTGTGTCGACGGTGACGTCGAGGTGGCCGTCCACGCAGATCGGCTCGTCGTACTGCGAGATCTGGTAGTTCTTCGGCATGTCCGGATAGAAGTAGTTCTTCCGGGCGAACCGGCCCCAGGGCGCGATGGAGCAGTTCAGCGCCAGCCCCAGGCGGATCGCGCCCTCGACGGCCTTCTCGTTGACGACCGGGAGGGAACCCGGGAACGCGAGGCAGACAGGGCACACCTGCGTGTTCGGCTCGGCGCCGAACCCGGTGGGGCAGGAGCAGAACATCTTGGAGGCGGTGCCCAGCTCGATGTGGGTCTCCAGTCCGAGTACGGGCTCGTACCTGGTCAGCGCCTGCTCGTAGGCCACCGGGGTGGGTTCGCCACCGCTCTTGGCAGGGCTGGGAGCTACCGCGTGGTCCATCGCCGCAAACCCGTTTCCGTAGAGGACATACCTTCCAGGTCAGCCTACCGAGCGCGCGGAGGTGGAGCGCCCGGTCCTGCGGCGGGGGCGCCTTCCGGGAGGCCCGCCGGCGGCGCGACCTGCGTCTGCGGAGGTCACGGCGAGTACACGATTGGGCTGCTGTCCAGGCGTCAAACGATCACATAGCGTGCTTGGCCGTTAGTGTGGGGTTCCCAGGAAGATGATTTCGCCGGTCGGCCCCGACGGCCCTCCGTCCTTCGCACGGGAGCGCAAGAGCATGTCCGGCATCCTGCTTCGGTGCGCCGTGCTGCTGTCCTCTGCCGCCCTGACGGGCGTTCTGGTCAGCGCACCGGCCGCTGACGCCGACGAATTCTCACGTGTGGACCGCGACCCCGTCGAGGGAGCGTCACTCGTCCTCGCCGACGGCCACGAGGCCGACACGGCGCTCTTCAGCCTGCGCGTGGCCGACCAGGCGTCGGTCCGGGCCTACGCCGCCCAGGCCGACGAGGAGGTCCGGCCCCGCACCGCCTACGTCGAGTCTGCGTGGTCGGACAACCCGGGGTGGACCGGGGCCGGCCAGGGCGCGGACCCGGCCGACCGCGCGAACTGGATCGTCTCCCACTCGTATCCGACCGTCGACCTCCCACTCCTGACACGGGTGACCGGGTTGGTCCAGCTGGACGAGCGGCAGGCCATCGCGGGTACCCAGGCCGCCCTGTGGCACGTGCTCGACGGGGCGGAGCCGGACCCCCTCGCGAACGACCTCGCGGTCGTCGCCCTCTACGAGTTCCTGGTGGCGGGCAGCGAGGCGGCCACCGGCAACGCGACGACCCGCTCGGTCGAGGTCTCCCCCTCCCACGTGGAGGCGGTCGCGCCCGACGCGCCCCTGGGACCGCTCACGGTGAACAGCGCCGGCCCGGACCCGGCCCAGGTGTCGGTCCGCGGCGCTCCCGCGTCATGGCTGGTGGACGGGGACGGCGACCAGGTGACCCAGGCCTCCGACGGCGACGAGCTCTTCCTCGACGTGGACCCGTCGGTCCCGGCCGGGGTGGTGACCCTGCACGTGCTCGGCCTGGACGTGCCGCTGCCCGAGGGCCGGCTGTTCACCGGCCGGGACGGTGTGCGCACCCAGCCCCTGGTGACCGCCGAGGAGGTGGCCGCGACGAGTTCGACCACCGCGACGATCACCTGGCACCCGGAGCAGACCGCGGAGCCGAGCTCCGAGGAGACCCTGGAGCCCACCCCGACGGAGGCGCCCCCGGCTCGCGGGGAGGCCCCTGACGACGGCCCCACCGAGGTGGCGACACCTGCGGGAGCGGATGACCGAATCCCGGAGGACGGTCTGGCGCGCACCGGCACCTGGCTGTCCGGTCTACTCATCATCGCGGGCGCCCTGGTGGTATCCGGCCTGCTCATCCTGGTTCTGGGTCGTCAACGACGCGGTTAATCCCGGACGACACGGCCGTCCCCGGACTTTCGATCCATAACATCGGGTCATAATGCGGATTTGCCCAGCTCGGATTTTTTCCTGCCCGTATCACGTCACATTTTCAGCGAACCGGGTTGGAAGTGGCGAGGGGGGTCGCTAGTATCGGCCGGGCGGTTGGCATTCCACGGCGAGCGCGGCCCGCTCCCGCGTCACAGCGAGCCCTCACCGGACGATCGCGCCCACCCCACACGGCGCCACGTCCCAGACCCCGACGTGGTGACCCCGGAACGGGCGAACGCACACGACCGAATCCAGCTTTTCCCCTGACCCCGTCGTGCGCCGTTGCCCACCGCAACCGTCCCACCGGCCCGTTCGGCCTCTTGGACGGGTATTCCATCCGGTAACCCCTAGAAGACACCGGGACACAACTTGACTAACTCCTCATTCCCCCGCACCGTCGGGCGCGCGGGCCTGGCGGCCTCCGCCGCGGCGTTCCTGGCCTTCGGCCTGGCCGCTCCGGCCGCCGCCGACCCCGTGGAGACCTACGAGGGTTCCGTCCGCGGCCAGTACGTCGGCAACGCGGAGAACGGCACCAGCGTGAAGGTCGGCGGTGAGAACACGCGGACCAGCCTGTTCAACCTGGAGCTGGAGGACGGCACCGTCCTCACCACGTACTGCATCGACTTCCGGACCCGCATCATCAGCGATGCCTGGTACCGCGAGGACAAGTGGGAGAACTACCCCGGTAAGGGCGACTTCGCCGAACCCGGCAAGGTCCACTGGATCCTCCAGAACTCCTACCCGGCCCTGAGCGCCGAGGAGCTGGGCGCCGCAGCCGGCGTCGAGGGCCTCAGCGCCGAGGACGCCCTGGGCGGCACCCAGGCCGCCATCTGGCACTTCAGCAACGACATGGCCCTCGACGGCGACAACAACGCCGCCGTCACCGGCGTCTACGAGTACCTCATCGGCGAAGCCAAGGACCTGCCGCAGACCTCCGAGCCCGACGCGGCCCTGAGCATCACCCCGGGCACCGCCTCCGGCACCGCGGGTGAGACCGTCGGCGAGTTCACCGTCGAGACGAACGCCGCCGAGATCCCCGTCGTCCTGGACGCGCCCGGGGGCGTCACCCTGGTCGACATCGAGACCGGCGAGTCGGTCGAGACGGTCGAGAGCGGCGACACGGTCGGGTTCGCCGTCCCCGCCGGCACCGCCGCGGGCGAGGCCTCCTTCTCCCTGGAGACCACCGCCACCGTCGCCACCGGCCGCCTGTTCAAGGGTGAGTCGGACGAGCCCACCCAGACCCTCATCACCGCCCAGGGCGGCCAGACCACCGTGTCCGCCTCCGCCTCCGCCACCTGGGAGGAGGGCGGCGAGACCACGCCGCCCACCGACGAGCCCAGCGAGCCGTCCGAGGAGCCCAGCGAGCCGGAGGCCCCGGCCCCGAGCCCCAGCGACGAGCCCAGCGAAACCCCGTCGGCCCCCGCTGACGACAGCAACCAGCCCACCCTGCCGGTCACCGGTGGCGCCTTGGCCGGCCTGGTCGCCGCGGGCATCGCCGCGCTCGGCGCCGGCGGTGGAGCCATCTACCTGAGCCGCAAGCGCAAGGCCGCCAGCACCGAGGGCCTGGAGGGCTAACCCCCTCCGCCGCCTCCGAGCGGTGGCACCCGAGGGCCCGTCCCCGTGGAAGACCACGGGAACGGGCCCTTCGCATGCCCGGGGTGGAAGGGCCCCGCCGAGGAAACTTTCGAAAAACCCGAGGTCGTGGCCGGATGAGGACAACCGGAAGCGCGAGTTCCACGTCTTATCTACGCACCACTTTCGTCCCAACCGTGCGCGGCACGGCCATCGGGCCGCACCAGGGTGGGGACGACGGTGCGCATCACCCACAACCCACTCGGCTCTGCTGTGTCCCGGGCGTAGACCCGCCACCGGCCGTCCAGGAGACGTGCGCGCCCCACCGGGCTCCGCTCCTTCCCCTCCTTCGTGGCAGCCCCGCTCCCCGGCGCCGTTCCCGGCACCACCCCGTGAGCCGGCTCCACCGGCCCGCCCCCGGACCCGGACCCGTCCGCCGACACCGCAGAACCCCACAGGAAAAGACGTGACACACGTGTCCCTCCCCCGCACTGCCGGGCGCGCGACCCTCGCCGCCTCCGCCGCCGCACTCCTGGCCTTCGGCCTGGCCGCTCCGGCCGCCGCCGACCCCGCCGAGGTCTACGAGGGCTCCGTCCGCGCGCGGTACGTCGACAACGCCCAGAACGGTGAGACCGTCACCGTGAACGGTTCGAGCGTCGGCACGAGCCTGTTCAACCTCGAACTTGAGGACGGCACGGTCCTCACCACGTACTGCATCGACCTCGAGACGGACATCATCGGCGGCGCCTGGTACCGCGAGGACAAGTGGGAGAACTACCCCGGTAAGGGTGACTTCGCCGCCCCCGGCAAGGTCCACTGGATCCTCCAGAATTCCTACCCGACCGTGTCGGCCGCCGATCTGGGCCAGGCTGCCGGGCTGGGCCGCCGCGCCTCCGAGGCCGAGGCGCTCGCCGCGACCCAGGCCGCGATCTGGCACTTCACGAACGGCGCCACCCTCGGACGCGCCCCCGGCAACACGACCAGGATCTACGACCACCTCGTCGAGAGCGCCGAGGAGCTGCCGCAGGAGCCCGGGGCCACGCTGGGTATCACCCCCGAGACCGCTTCCGGCTCCGCGGGTGAGACCGTCGGCGAGTTCACCGTCGAGACGAGCGCCACCGCCATCGAGGTCGACCTGGAGGCGCCCGAGGGCGTCACCCTGGTCGACATCGAGACCGGTGAGTCGGTCGAGACGGTCGAGAGCGGCGACACGGTCGGGTTCGCCGTCCCCGCCGGCACCGCCGCGGGCGAGGCCTCCTTCTCCCTGGAAGCCACCGCCACCGTCGCCACCGGCCGCCTGTTCAAGGGCGAGTCGGACGAGCCCACCCAGACCCTCATCACCGCCCAGGGCGGCGAGACCACCGTGTCCGCCTCCGCCTCCGCCACCTGGGAGGAGGGCGGCGAGACCACGCCGCCCACCGAGGAGCCGTCGGAGGAGCCCACCGAGGAGCCGTCCGGGGAGCCCGGCGAGCCGGAGGCCCCGGCCCCGAGCCCCAGCGACGAGCCCAGCGAAACCCCGTCGGCCCCCGCTGACGACAGCAACCAGCCCACCCTGCCGGTCACCGGTGGCGCCCTGGCCGGCCTGGTCGCCGCGGGCATCGCCGCACTCGGCGCCGGCGGTGGAGCCATCTACCTGAGCCGCAAGCGCAAGGCCGCCGCCTCCGAGAGCCTGGAGGGCTAACCCCCTCCGCCGCCTCCGAGCGGTGGCACCCGAGGGCCCGTCCCCGTGGAAGACCACGGGAACGGGCCCTTTTCCGTTCACACCGTGACCGGTTCCGGACACACCGCGATTATTCCGCTACACCGGGTTGGAGGGGCCGGGACCGGTCACTACCATCGGCCGGGTACGCCCGCCCCCACCTCGACCGGAACTCCCCTGCGCGCCCCGCTCCCGTGGTTGTTCCTCCCCTCTGCCCTCCCGTGCCGCACCGGCCCCGGCCCGCCCCCTCGGCACGGCGGAACCACAGGAAGCGACGTGACGCACGTGCCCATCCCCCGCCCCGGTCCCGCACGCGCCGTCCTCGCGGCCGGCGCCGCGGCCGCGCTCGCCCTCGGCCCCGCCGTACCCGCCACCGCCCTACCGACCGAACCCCGGGTCTACTCGGTGCGCGGACAGTACACCGGCGTCGCGGAGCACGGCCACGCCGTCACCATGAGGGGCGAGACGTACACGACCACGAGCACGTTCAACGTGGACCTGGAAGGCGACCAGCTCCTCACCACCTACTGCATCGACTTCCGCACCGGCATCGTCGCCGACTCCTGGTACCGCGAGGACCGGTGGGACACCTACCCGGGCGAGGGCGACTTCGCCGAGCCCGGCAGGGTGCACTGGATCCTCCTCAACTCGTATCCGGTCACCGGCATCCGTGACCTGCGCGGGGCCACGGGGATCGCGGGCGTGGACGAGGCCGAGGCACTGACCGCGACCCAGGCGGCGATCTGGCACTTCAGCAACGGCCTGGAGCTGGAGGAGGTCCACCAGGGACCGAACCTGGGCGGGAAGGTCGTCGAGAGCAACGTCGTCAGGCTCTACGAGCACCTGGTGGAGAACGCGGAGGACCTCCCCCACGAGCCGGGGTCGGCGCTGACCGTCAGTCCCGACCGGGACTCCGGGCTGGCCGGGGAGACCGTCGGCGGGTTCACCGTGGAGACCAGCGCCGAGGACGTCCCGGTGACCGTGGACGCCCCCGAGGGCGTGGAGCTGGTGGACGTCGCGACGGGTGAACCCGTCACCGGGGTCGACGACGGTGACACGGTCGGCTTCGCCGTCCCCGCGGACACCGGGGCGGGCGAGGCGTCCTTCACCCTGGAGGCCGAGGCCACCGTGCAGACGGGGCGCCTGTTCAAGGGCGAGGACTCCAACGCCCCGACCCAGACCCTGATCACCGCCCAGGACAGCGAGATCGCCGTGTCGGAGACGGCCTCCGTGGCCTGGGACGAGGAGGGCGGGACACCGCCGCCGGTCGAGTCCACCGAGGAGCCCGCCCTCGCGGCGGCCCCGGCCCCGGACGACCGGTCGCTGCCCCTGACCGGCGGTGCAGTCACCGCCCTGGTCGTGGCGGGCATGGCCGCCCTGGGCGGCGGAGCCGTTCTCGTGTCCCTGGCCCGCAGGCGCAGGGCCGCGGGGGAGGGCGGGACCGCCGGGTAGGCGGCGGTCGCCACTCTGCTCGCCCGGCCCCGACCCGCCACCGGCCCGACGAACACGTGTGCCCGCCGACCCGAAGGGCGGCGGGCACACGGGGTGCCGCTGAAGACGTCCGGCGTCTACCCGACCGCGTAGGGGCTGCGGGCGAGCAGGGCGCCGTCGCGCTCGGTCAGCGCGCGCTCGACCGCCGCGGCCACACGGTAGGTCCGGTCGTCGGCGAGCGGCGGGGCCATGATCTGGAACCCGACGGGGAGGCCGTCCTCGGGGGCCAGGCCGCACGGGACCGACAGCGACGCGTTCCCGGCCAGGTTGGACGGGATCGTGCACAGGTCGGCCAGGTACATGGCCATCGGGTCCTCGGAGCGCTCACCGATCGGGAACGCCGTGGTCGGCGTGGTCGGTGAGACCAGCACGTCGACGCTCTCGAACGCGGCGTCGAAGTCGCGCTTGATCAGCGTGCGCACCTGCTGGGCGCTGCCGTAGTAGGCGTCGTAGTAGCCGCTCGACAGGGCGTAGGTGCCCAGCATGATGCGGCGCTTGACCTCGGGGCCGAAGCCCTGCGCACGGGTCAGCGACATGACCTCCTCGGCGCTGCGCGTGCCGTCGTCGCCCACCCGCAGGCCGTAGCGCATGGCGTCGAAGCGGGCCAGGTTGGACGAGCACTCGCTGGGCGCGATGAGGTAGTACGCCGACAGGGCGGCGTCGAAGCTCGGGCAGGACACCTCGACGACCTTGGCGCCCAGGGACTCCAGCAGCTCCACGGTCTCGCGGAAGCGTTGGCGCACACCGGGCTGGAAGCCGTCGCTGTCCAGCTCCTTGACCACGCCGACGCGCAGGCCGTCGACGTCACCCAGGCGTGCGGCGTCCACGACCGGCGGCACCGGGGCGTCGATGGAGGTGGAGTCGCGCGGGTCGTGGCCGGAGAACGCCTCGTGGAGGAGGGCGGCGTCGAGCACGTTGCGCGCGAACGGGCCCGGGGTGTCCAGGGACGACGCGAACGCGATCATCCCGTAGCGGGACGCGCCCCCGTAGGTGGGCTTGGCGCCGACCAGCCCGCACAGGGCGGCGGGCTGGCGGATGGAGCCGCCGGTGTCGGTGCCGGTGGCCAGGGGCGCCTCGAACGCGGCGACGGCCGCGGAGGAGCCGCCGGAGGAGCCGCCGGGGATGCGGTCGGTGTCCCACGGGTTGCGGGTGACCTGGTAGGCGGAGTTCTCCGTGGAGGAGCCCATCGCGAACTCGTCCATGTTGGTCTTGCCCAGGATGACCAGGCCGGCCTCGCGCAGGCGCGCGGTGACGGTGGCGTCGTAGGGCGGCTGCCAGCCCTCCAGGATCTTGGAGGCGGCCGTGGTGGGCATGTCCTTGGTGGTGAACACGTCCTTGTGGGCGACCGGCACGCCGGCGAGCGGTCCCAGTTCCTCACCGGCGGCGCGGCGGGCGTCGACCGCGCGTGCCTGGTCGAGGGCGGTCTCGCGGCGCACGTGCAGGAAGGCCTTGATCTCGCCGTCCACGGCCTCGATGCGGTCCAGGTAGGCGGTGGTGACCTCCTCGGAGGTCATCTCGCCCGCCTTGATGGCCGAGCCGAGTTCGGCGGCGGTCAGGCAGGTGAAGTCGCTCATCTACTACTCACCCTCTTCGAGGATCCGCGGGACCCGGAACCGCTGTTCCTCCACCGCCGGGGCCCCGGCCAGGGCCTGCTCGGGGGTGAGACCGGGCCTGGCCTCGTCGGGGCGGTAGACGTTGGTCAGCGGCAGGGCGTGCGAGCTGGGCGGGATGTCGCCCTGGGCGACCTCCTGCACCTTGGCCACGGCGGTGAGGATGTCACCGAGCTGGGCGGCGAGCGTGTCGAGCTCGCCCTCGTCGAGCGCCAGCCGCGACAACCGGGCGAGGTGTGCGACCTCATCGCGGGTGATGGCGGTCATGAATGCGGAACCGTTTCTTCGGCGGAAGGACTATCGGGTCAATCCTATGGCGTTTTCCGGGGCCGCAGCCCGTCGGCGGTGACGCCCTCGGCGCGGTCTTCGCGGGGACGGGGAGGCCCCCGCGGGCAGGCGGGGTCAGACCCGGCTGTCGGCCGGGGTACCGCCCTCGTGGGCGGACACCCAGGCGACGACCTCGTCGGCCGTCAGCGGGGGCGAGTAGTGGTTCCCCTGGGCGGCGTGGCAGCCGGTGGTCCGGGCGGCGACGGCGAGCGCCCGGCTCTGCACGCCCCCGGCGGTCGCGCGCATGCCCAGCGCCCTGACCAGGGCGATGGCGGCCCCTACGACGGTGTGGCCGTTGTCGGAGCCGTCCACGAGGCGGGTGGTGAAGGACTCGTGGATCTTCACCTCGTCCAGGGGGAGCCCTGCGAGCTGGGCCAGGGTGAAGTGGCCGGTCCCGAAGTCGTCGAGGGACAGGCCGACGCCGAGGCCGCGCAGCCGCAGGACGGCGGCCGTGGCGGCGTCGGTGTCGCTGATGAGGGCCCGCTCACCGATCTCCAGGACGAGCTCCGCGGGCGGCACCCCGTGCTCGCGCAGCGCTGCGGCGACGGTGGCGGGTAGTTCGGGGTCGAGGAGTTCGCGGACGCCGAGGTTGACGGCGACGGGCAGGTGGAGGCCCTCCTCGCGCCACTGGGCGGCGCGGGCCAGGGTGATGTCGAGGACCTGCTCCGTGAACGCGCGGAACAGGTTGGAGTGCTCGACCACCGGCATGAACTCCTCGGGTGCGAGCAGGCCGCGGGTGGGGTGGTGCCACCGGGCAAGTGCCTCCAGTCCGACGACCCGCCCGTCGTCGAGGGACACCTTGGGCTGGTAGTACATCTCCAACGCGCCCTCGGCCAGACCGCGGCGGAGCTCGCTGTAGAGGCTGAGCCTGGCGGTGGAGTTGCGGTCCTTGCCGGGGTCGTAGGACTCGACTCCGGTGCGGGCGGCCTTGGCGACGTACATGGCGACGTCGGCGCGCTGCATGAGGAGTGCGAAGTCGGGTGCGTCGTGGGGGAAGAGCGCGATCCCGATGCTGGCCTCCAGGTCGAAGTCCATGCCGTCGAGGCGCACGGGCTCGGCGAGGGCGCCGCGCAGGCGGGCGGCGACCTCGCGGGCGGCGGAGGTGTCGCGGACCTGGGGCAGGAGCACGGCGAACTCGTCACCGCCGAGCCGGGCGACGAGGTCGCCGGGGCGCACGCTGTGGGTGAGCCGGTAGGCCACGGTCTGCAGGAGCCGGTCGCCGGTGGGGTGGCCGAGGGTGTCGTTGACCTCCTTGAACCGGTCGAGGTCGAGCAGGAGCAGGCCGACGCTCCCGCCCCGCTGGTGGGCGTGGGTGATCTCCTGGTGGGACCGGACGGTGAGGAGCTTGCGGTTGGCCAGCCCGGTGAGCTCGTCGTGGTTGGCCTGGTGGTCGCGCTTCACCGACAGCATGGCGCTGGTGTAGAGGGCGCCGAGCGGGAAGGCGAACAGGGGCACGTAGAGGACCGAGTGGGCGGTGGCGACGACGACGAGCGGGGCGAGGCTGATGAGGACGCCGCTGACGTAGACCTGCTGGCCGATCCCCTTGAACAGGATCTGTCTGAGCGGGACGCGTTCGTGCATGGCCACCGCGCAGACGACCAGGACACGGTTGACCGCGAAGTAGGCGGTCCCGGCCAGGGCGACGGCGATGAGCTCGCCCGCCGCGGGGGCGGGGTTGTCTGCGACGAAGCCGGGCAGGGCGAGGCGCAGGGCGGCGTCGGCGACACCCAGGGAGAGGGTGTACTGGGCGGCGTTGAAGGCGGTGCGGTGGGGCGCGTGGCCGCGCGCGAACCCGGCGACGGTCGTGGCGGCCGCCTGGACCAGGGCGGCGACGGGCAGGCCGAGGAGGAGGACGAGCGCGAAGGAGAAGGGCAGCGACGTGGGCGCACCGCTGCCGGGTGACTGTCCGGGCATGGTGATGGGACGGAGCTCTCCGAGGACGATCATGCAGAGCAGGACCCAGGTGAGCGGCTCGCCGGCAAGGCCGCGGAGCTCGTCGGCTCCCAGACCGAGGCTGGAGACGACGAGCAGGCCCGCACCGGCGACCGTGGTGCCCAGCATGTACAGCCAGAGCGGTGTCCCGGCACGGGGACCGATGTCCCTGGTGCTGATGGGGTCCTTCATCCGTGGTCCTCGTGAGGGGCCGTGGGGCGGTGACGGCGCGGCGTCACCGGTCCCGCGCTCAGGGTTCCCCGGATCCGGCCACCCCTCATGACCGAATCCGGGTTTTGGATGTGTCCAGATCCAACGCGTTCATGTCCAGCTTACGCGGCTTCGTCACCAACTGTCGTTTGCCCGGAACTATCAGTTAACCAAGGTGTGGGTCGCGTGGGGTGGGGGACGCACAAAATGGAACTCCGACCCGCTGTGATCACCCCGCAGCCCTCTGCTGTTCCACGGGCTGCGGGGCGACCGGAACGGACCCCGCGGCACCGGCTGCTAGGCGTCAGCCCCCTCGGGAGCCGTGCTCCGGGCTGCGGCGTCCTCGGCGTCCTCGCCGCTTCCGGAGGCCGCCTCCTCCTCGGGCGAGCGGTTGATCCGCGCCTTGGCCGCCGCCTCGGCGCCCTCCCGCAGGAGCACCTGGAACCCCTGCTCGTCCAGGACCGGCACGCCCAGTTTGACGGCCTTGTCGTACTTGGAGCCGGGACTGTCGCCCACCACGACGAAACCGGTCTTCTTGGACACCGACGCCGTCGCTCGGCCGCCGCGCTCGGCGACGGCCTCCTTGGCCCCGTCCCGGGTGAACCCCTCCAGGGAACCGGTCACCACCACGGTGACCCCGTCCAGGAACCGCGAACCGAACTCGGGTTCCTCGTCCTCCATGCGCACCCCGGCCGCCGCCCACTTGCGGACGATCTCGGTGTGCCAGTCCACGGAGAACCACTCGCGGATCGACGCGGCGATGGTCGGCCCGACCCCGTCCACCGACGCCAGCTCCTCCTCGGTGGCCCCGCGGATGGCGTCCATGGAGCGGAAGTGGCGGGCGAGGTCCTCGGCCGCGCGCGGGCCCACGTGCCGGATCGACAGAGCCACGAGCACCCGCCACAGCGGCTTGGCCTTGGCCTCCTCCAGCTCGTCGAACAGCTTCTCGACCGTCTTCTTGGGCTCGCCCTTGAGGTTGGCGAAGAAGGACACCACCTTGGGGTCGCCGGTCTTGGCGTCGGTCTTGGGCTCGGTGGTGTCCGGGTCGAGCACGTGCGTGCGGATGGGCAGCAGCTGGTCGACGGTCAGGTCGAACAGGTCTCCCTCGTCCCGCAGCGGGGCCTGCGCGGGCTCCAGCGGCTGGGTCAGGGCGGTGGCCGCCACGTAGCCGAGCGCCTCGATGTCCAGGGCCTTGCGGCTGGCGATGAAGGCCACCCGCTCGCGCAGCTGTCCGGGGCAGGAGCGGGCGTTGGGGCACCGCAGGTCGACGTCGCCCTCCTTCTGCTGGCCGAGCGGGGTGTCGCACTCGGGGCAGCGCTCGGGCATGACGAACTCGCGTTCGCTGCCGTCGCGGCGTTCCAGGACGGGGCCGACGATCTCGGGGATGACGTCGCCCGCCTTGCGCAGCACCACGGTGTCGCCGATGCGCACGCCCTTGCGCGCGACCTCCTGGGCGTTGTGCAAAGTGGCGAACTCGACCTCGGAGCCGGCCACGACCACCGGCTCCATGACGCCGTAAGGGGTGACGCGCCCGGTCCGGCCCACGCCCACCTTGATGTCCACGAGCCGGGTGGTGACCTCCTCCGGCGGGTACTTGTAGGCGATCGCCCAGCGCGGGGCCCGGCTCGTGGAGCCGAGCCTGCGCTGGAGCGCGAAGTCGTCCACCTTGATGACGATGCCGTCGATCTCGTAGGCGGGCTCGTGGCGGTGCGCCGCGTAGTACGCGACGTACTCGCGCACCCCGTCCATCGTCGCCACGACCTTGTAGCGGTCGCTGAGCGGCAGTCCCCACTCCCCCAGCAGCGCGTAGGCCTGCGACTGGCTGGTGAACGCGACGTCAGCGCCCCCGTCCGCGGCGGGGGTGTAGGCGCCGACCCCGTGCACGATCATCGACAGCGGCCGGGTCGCGGTGACCCGGGGGTCCTTCTGGCGCAGCGAGCCGGCGGCGGCGTTGCGGGGGTTGGCGAAGGGGGTGTGCTCGCCGGTCTCGGTGATCCGCTTGTTGAGTGCCTCGAAGTCCTCCACCGGGAGGAAGACCTCTCCGCGCACCTCCAGCAGCTCGGGGGCGGGGCGCACGTCCTCGCTGAGCCGCTCGGGGACGACCCCGATGGTGCGGACGTTGAGGGTGATGTCCTCGCCCACGCGGCCGTCTCCGCGTGTGGCGGCGCGCACGAGACGGCCCCGCTCGTAGACCAGGTCGACGGCCAGCCCGTCGATCTTGAGCTCGCAGAGGTAGGCGCCGACCGGCACCTCGGCGGCGGAGCGGTCACCCCAGGCGTTGAGCTCGTCGGTGTCGAACGCGTTGCCCAGGCTCTCCATCCGCACGAGGTGCTCGACCTCGGCGAAGTCGACGCTGATGGGAGCGCCGACCTTCTGGGTGGGTGAGTCCTGCGTGACGAGGAGGGGGTGCCGGTCCTCGATGCCGCGCAGCTCGCCCATGAGCGTGTCGTACTCGGCGTCGGAGACGATCGGCTTGCCCAGGTAGTAGCGGTAGCTGTGGTCGTCCAGGTCCCGGCACAGCTCCTCGTGGCGGGCGCGTACCTCGTCGGGGATGTCGGTGGTGTTGTCGGGCGCGCTCACTCGCTGCCTTTCTGCTGCTCTCGTGCTCACCTGTCGCGGTCGCGGACTCTAGGACGCCCGTCTGCGGGGTTCGTCCCGCAGCACCCGGGCACCGGCGCGTGCCGCGGTGAGGGCCGCGCGCGCGTGCCCCGGTGAGGCGCCCGCCAGTCCGCACGTGGGTGTGGTGACCACCGCGCGGGAGAGCAGGTCAGGGGTGATTCCCAACCGGTTCCAGAGGTCGCGAACAGGATCAACGGTAGCGGCCGGGTCGGACATTCGAGCGGCCTGCGCGGGGGTGCCGTCGGTGGACGGGACGACCCCGAGGAGGAGTCCGGTGCCCGCCTCGACGGCGGTGCCGATCATCTCGTCGTGGTCGCGGGTGAGCAGGAGTGCGTCGAGGCTCAGGACGGCGGCACCGCTGCGCCGCAGGAGGTCCACGGGCACCCCGGGGTCGCAGCAGTGGGCGGCGGGGACGGCGCCGGTACCGGCGATCGCGGCGAACAGGTTCCTCAGGGTGTCCTCGGCCCGCACCCTGTCGACGGGCCGCAGGAGGCTGAGCCCGCTGGCGGTCGGCAGGGAGCCGAGCAGGACGGCGGGCAGGGAGGGTTCGTCGACCTGGACGAGGAGCCGGGCGCCGGGAACGCGCCCGCGGACCTCGGCGATGTGCGCGAGGACGCCTTCGAGGTGGGACTCGGCGAGGTCGCGGCAGGCGCCGGGGTCGGAGACCAGCCGCTGGCCGTTGCGGAGTTCGACGGACGCGGCGAGGGTCCAGGGGCCGGCGACCTGGATCTTGAGGGTGCCGCCGAACGCGTGGGCGTGCTCGGTGAGGGCGTCGAGGTCGTAGGACATGAGGCTGGCCGCACGGACGATGTCGCGCCCGGGGGTGTCGGCGACCCGCCAGCCGCTGGGCTGCACCTCGACGGGGATGTCGACCAGGAGTCCGGCGGTGCGGCCGACCATGTCGGCCCCGACTCCGCGTTCGGGGAGTTCGGGTAGGTGGGGGAGGGCGGGGAGTTCGCCGAGGATCGTGCGGACGGCTTCGTCGGGATCGTCTCCGGGCCAGGAACCGACCCCGCTGGAGGAGGCGGCCGGCCAGGGGTAGGACTGCTGTTCACTCACGCTGCCCAAGGTTAGGGCAAGGCGCGCCGGGGGGTCGTCACCGTCGGCCCGCACGGGCGTGGTGCTGATCGGCGGCCCGCGCGACGGTCGGCGCTTCCTCTCGTGGTGCGGAACCGCGGTTCCCCGTCGCAGGCGTGGTGGCCGCTCGGTTCGCGGTTCAGGCGGGCCCCGCGGCCACGGCCCGCGCCCGGCCGTCACCGTGCTCGTCGCGGGGGCCTGCGCTCCCGGCCGTGTCCGAGGACGCCGCGGAGGCGGGGGGACCACCGGTCCCGTCCTCGTCCGCGTCCCGCGCGGCGGACCGGGTACGGCGCCGACGCAGCACGAGGACGCCCACGAGCACGCAGGCGGCGGCCACGACGCCCAGGGCCGTCCACGGCGAACTCAGGAAGAGCTCCAGCCAGGTTCCGACGACGCCCCCGATGATCACGCCCCACAGACCCGCCCAGATCAGGCAGCCGACGAACATCGCGGCGAGGTAGCGCGGGAAGCGCATGCGCATGGCACCCGCGGACAGGTTGACGGCGGTCTGCACGCCGACGGTGCAAAAGCTCAGCGTGACCACGGGCGCGCCGTAGCGGTCGATGCGCCGCCGTGCGGTGTCCAGCCGGGGACCGAGCCTGGCGCCCATACGGCTGCGCGTCACACCCGCGCCGAGACCGCGGCCGATCCAGTACGTGGCCTGGGCACGGCACAGGATCACGCCGAGCAGCGTGAAGTAGACGACCCAGAAGGGCTGGCCGTCGAGGAAACCGAACTCTGGCATGGGCAAGCTCCCTAACCTCAGCCAGCAACTATGCTATGCCTAACCTAACTTCGGCAAGGGGACGCAGGTCACCGGTCGGGTGCTTCGCCCCACTCCCCGGGGCGGGTCGGCCGGCCCCGGGGCGCGGTCCGCGCCTGCCCCCGGGGACCGGTCTCAGACGGAGGCCGCCGCCCGGGAGGTGGAGGCGATCGTCGCCGAGCCGAGCACGGCGTCGCCCTCGTAGACCACCACGGCCTGGCCCGCGGCCACACCCGTGGCGGGCTCGGCCAGCCGGACGACCAGTTCCTGGCCCTCGGCTCCCTCGCGCTGCCACACCGTCGCCGGGTAGACCTCGCCGTGGGCGCGCAGCTGCACGTGGCATTCGGTCGGCTCCGCCAGCGGCTCGCTGCCGCTCCAGACCGGCCGCACACCGGTGATCCGGTCGACCCGCAGCGACTCGCGCGGCCCCACCGTGACGGTGTTGCCGACCGGCTCGATCGACAGCACGTAGCGCGGGTTGGGCGAACCGCCCAGGCCCAGCCCCTTGCGCTGGCCGACCGTGAAGGTGTGGGAGCCGTTGTGCGTGCCCACGACGTTGCCGTCCTCGTCCTGGATCGGCCCCGGCTTCTCGCCGATCCGCCGGTTGAGGAAGCCCGCCGTGTCGCCGTCGGCGATGAAGCAGATGTCGTGGCTGTCCGGCTTGTCCGCGACGGACAGCCCCCGCCGCTCGGCCTCGGCCCTCACCTCGTCCTTGGTGCAGTCCCCCAGCGGGAAGAGCGCGTGCTCCAGCTGCCCGGCGTCGAGCACGCCCAGCACGTACGACTGGTCCTTGGCCTGGTCGACGCTGCGCACCAGGCGCCCGTCGATCTTGCGGACGTGGTGCCCGGTGGCCACGGCGTCGAAGCCCAGCGCGACCGCCCGGTCCAGCACCGCCTCGAACTTGATCTTCTCGTTGCAGCGCAGGCACGGGTTGGGTGTGTTGCCCGCCTCGTACTCGGCGACGAAGTCCTGCACGACCTCGCGGTCGAACTCCTCCGACATGTCCCACACGTAGAAGGGGATGCCGATGACGTCCGCCGCGCGGCGCGCGTCGTGGGAGTCCTCCACGGTGCAGCAGCCGCGCGCACCCGTTCGGTAGGACTGTGGGTTCTTGGAGAGCGCCAGGTGAACGCCGGTGACGTCGTGGCCCGCCTCGGCCACACGGGCCGCGGCGACCGCGGAATCGACCCCGCCGGACATGGCGGCCAGTACACGCAAAGTCATAGTGGGTCCAGCGTATGCGCCCGCCGGAGGTCGTGGCCACGGGGATACCGGAGGGTCGCTCGCCGGGGTCGGGAGCGGGGGCCCGGGAGGGCGCCGACGGGGACGCGCCCGCCGTCGAGGGCGAGGGTGGTCGCCCGGTTCTGCGAAAATCAGGGCATGGCTCTGTTCCGTCGTCGCCGCTCCGCCGACTCCACCTCGTCCGTCACCGCGTTCTGGGACTCGTGGTCCTCCACGCGCGAAGCCCTCGCGGGCTCGGTCGACGAGGACCGGCCCGCCCCCTCCGAGGTCTCCGAGCGCGTCACCGCGCTGGTCCGGGCGATCCACCCCGACCTGGGCTGGGAGGTGGGCCCGGCACCCAAACGGCAGGGCGGCCTGGAGGACCTCGACCTGTCCGCGGACACCGACCCCGACAAGCTCCTGGAGCAGTTGGCGGCTCTGGACGACCCGTCCAAGCTGACCGACGGCCCCACCTACGCCCTCACCCTGCGCCCCGGCACCTCCGAGGAGGCGCGCATCCTGTCCGAGCGCTGGGCCCGGTCGGCGCCCGAGGACCCCCAGTGGCTGTTCCAGCCGGTGCGCCCGGCCGACCACGAGCGGCTGTCCTCCGCCGTCCGCTGGGGCGACCACGAACTCGACCTGTCGCACGTGTCGGTGTCCATGCGGGTCAACCAGGGCACCGGCCAGATCGAGGTGGGCGTCTACCACCCGGACAACATGTTCCTGTCCCAGGAGACCCGCGAGAGCGTCGCCGAACACGTGACCCTGCTGGCGCTCGGCGAGGACGACCTGGTCCGGTGGATCGGCCTGACGGCACCGCTGGACGAGCCCCCGCTGGACCCGCTGCCGCCCACGTCGATGCCGTCCGTGGTCCGCCAGATGGCCGACCTCCTCGGCGGCTCCGGCGGCTGGGCGACCCTGCACGGGCGCATCCCCATCCAGGGCGCGGTGGAGATCAAGCTCCGCCACCCGCTGACCCGCCGCGACTTCCCGGCGTTCTCCCTGTTCGTCCAGGTGGTCGTGCCGTACACCCACGCGGACGAGGACAAGCTGCCCACCGGTGCCTCCGCCACCGCCCTGGACGACCTGGAGGCACGGGTCGCGGGCGTGCTCGGGGACAACGGCGCGCTGTTCATGAAGCAGACCGTCGGCGGCAGGCGCGACTACCGCTACTACCTGGACCCGGACTCGGGTGTGCTGCCGGAGTTCGAGACTCTCCTGACGGACTGGCCGGAGGGTGAGGTGAAGCTGCGCAGCCAGCTGGACCCGAGCTGGTCCCAGTTCAACGCCGCGCGCAGACCGTTCCGCCGCCAGCTCGGCGAGTAGGCCCCGACCGGCGGGCACCGCGAGCCTTCTACCGGCCCCCGCGCCGTCCTGACGTGGCGCGGGGGCCGGGCGGGCATCGTGGTGCACACCCCTGGCGTCCCGGCCCCGACAGGCGTAGCGTTTTTCTCCTAGCCAGGAGAACGGTTCGGGTCTGATGGAGGGTCTGCTGTCACGGGCACCCACGGGCCGGCCCCGGGAAACCGCGGTCGGCGCGGTCCTCGCCCTGTGTCTCGTGGGGGCTCCGCTGATGTCGCTGTTCCCGGTGGGGGTGTGGGAGACCGCCCGCGCCCTGGCGATGAGCGGCGCGGGCCTGGGGGTGCTCCTGCTCACCCCCGTGATCGCCGGTGTCATCCTGCTGATGTCCTGGCTGGGGACCCAGTGGTTGGAGAGGGCCGGGGTGCAGCATCCGGCCGCGTCGGCCGCCCTCGTGACGGCCACCTCCATGGTGACGCCCGTCGTCGTGGCCTACCTCGCCCCGGCGGCCACCCCGCTGCCCGCCGGATCCGCTGCGGGAACCGCCTTCGCGACCGCCGTCGTCGCCACCCTGGGCATGGGCGCCGCCATGCTGGTGCACCGACCACCCGGCCGCCGGCAGCCCGGGGTGCTCCCCGCCGTTCTCGTGGTGGCGGTGCTGCTCGCCCTGCTGCCGTCCGTGTCGGACCTGGCGCGCGCGGTGGAGGCCGACGAGCAGTCGCGCTCGCAGATCATGTCGCACGAGCAACCCATCGCGGTGCTCGACCACCCGGGGTGGACCCCGACCCAGGTGTACGAGGTACACGAGGGCCTGCAGCTCACCTACCGCGACCAGGACGGGGGAGTCCTGCACGTGGTCACCTGGGACGCGGCGCACTCGGAGCAGGCGGGTATCCGCAGCGGGTGTGAGCTCTCCGGGACGTGGTGCCGCGATCTGGACGACGCGGTGGTGGTGCACTACGGCGACGGCCACCCGAGCGAGCTGCGCCTGCGCCTCGACGACGGCACCATCACGAGCATTTTCCCGGAGCCGGGGACGGCGGGCGACCTGGTGGACACGTCCAACGGTCTGCGGACCGAGCGGGAGGGGGAGCGGGAACTCCTCGCCGAGTCCGTCACCGGGTGAGCCCGCCGCCCGGGGTCCGGGGGCACGCCCCGACCGGTCCGGCTACTCGGACACGGCGGTGTAGTACTCGGGTTCGCCGTACTCAGGGTCGTCGAACTCATCGTATTCGGGCTCCAACCGCTCGGCCAGATCGACCTCGACCCCGACCCCCGTGAACGCGGCGCGCACACGCTCCACCATCTCCTCACTCAGGAAGTGGTGGTACAGGTCGAGTTTGCGCAGACCCGAGAAGGCGTCGACTCGCTCCAGGAGCGCCTGACCGCCCACATCGGTGAGGATCCCCAACGACAGGTCGAGAACCTCCAGACGCTTGACGACAGGAGCCTCGGCCAACACCGGAATCCACTCGTCCACCTTCTCGGAGTTACACACACCCAGGGACCTCAACCGGGGAAACACCTCACCCGAGAGCACCGGATCCAGGTCCTGCGGAAAGGTGTCACCGCCGTAGGCCTCCACACCCAGCCACAACTCCAGGTGCTCCAACGCGGGCAACCCCGAGGACACCACCTCACACACGACCCGGCCAGGCAGCCCCCCGCTCTCCAGGATGAGGGAACGCAGAGATTCGTGCGAGGGCACGTGCAATGCGAGTTTGCCTCCCAGGCCGTCGGCGCCCTTCACGGTCAACTCCTCCAGCCGGGGGAAGGCGGTGAGGAAGGGCGCCATGTCGCCCTGGGGGATCCAGGAGAGCTGGCACTCCATCGTTTCGACGTCACCCACGAAGACCGAACGCAGGTTCGGCAGCAACCCGGCGTGTTCGATCAGTGGATCGAGGAACGCCGACGGGCCGACTCCTTCGATGCAGCCCCAGTCACCGAGGACCAGTGCCCTCACCTGCTCGGGGTCCACCTCGGACAGGAAACGTTCGACGTACTCCTTGTGCGCTTCGCCGTTGTACTTCAGCCGCCAGGCCACGGAGGCGGGGGCGTGTGGGTCCCCGCCCCGCCCGCGGATCTGTTCGAGCCGCTTCTCCGCCGTGCCTCCGGCGGGGAAATCGACCACGGGCAGACCCGCGAACTCCTCAAGATCGGGCACAGGAAATCCCTTCAGGGGGCGATGTGTTCCCTATGCCTAGCAGCCCCGGGTGACAACCGGGGGCGACCGAAGGAACGGCGGCCGGTGCGGGTACTCCTGCGGATCCGCTGGGAGAGGGGCACGGAGACGTGTCCGGCGGACGGCCGGGCCCAGGGGCGGGTGACAGGCCGGTCGGCGTGCGGAGGGGCGGGCGGAGTGGCGTGCGGCGAGAGGGCGAGGAGGAGTGCGTCGAGGTCGCGGCCCTCGACGAGGCCGTGGGGTGTGACGGCCCAGAACGACTGGGTGGCCTCGCCCCACCAGATGACGAGGTGGCGGTGGCGCGCCTGGACCTGGGCGGCCCGGGCGTGTTCGGGTGCGAACTCGGAGCGGTGTCCGCCCAGGAGGGGCAGGCGCTGGGCCCGGCGGGTGCGGCAGGACGGATGGTCACAGACCGGGCAGGCGGGGCCGTGGAGCGGGTGCCGTGCCGGGAGCGGAAGCACCGGGATCGGCCGAACATCGTCCGAAGGGCGGGGGGAAGGGATAGGGTTCCTCATCAGATCCTGCTTTCTTTGCTATTACGCGTTGGTATTCGGGATTCGAGGGCCCGGGAGGCGGTGCTACGCCCCCTGGGCCCGTCTCATGTCCCATGTCAGGGGTGCGACTGCCAGCGGTGGTGACTCAGATGTCGGTGTGGGTGTTCCACCGGCTGCCGGTCAGGTCGAACGCCAGGTAGAACCACACCTTCCGAAAGTTCGCGTGGCCGTTGTCGCCCCAGTCCGAGGCGAGGGCGTCGACCATGGCCAGGCCCCGACCGGACTCGGTGCTCAGGTCCAGGCCGTCCGGCGCGGGCTCCAGGCGGGCATCGTGCTCGCGCAGCCCGCCCCGGTCCCGGCAGGTCAGGTGCAACCCGTCCCGGCGGCGGTGGACGACCAGGGTGTAACTGCCTCCGGGCCGACTGGACAGGCTGTGCCGGATCGCGTTGTTCGCGAGTTCGCTGCCGAGCAGGGTGAACAGGTAGCGGTAGTCCTGCGACCGGGTGGCCGCGCAGGTGTCCAGGAACGCGCGGACCAGCGGCATCACCGCCGGGATCCCGGCGAAGTCGTAGCGACGCAGCCGGTACTGGGACCGCTCGGGCCGACCGGAGAAGTAGTGGCGGTGGACCGGTCGGATGAAACTCACCAACGGAACCGTGGCCTCGCCCAAAACGGGCATCGGGGCGATCGAAGGCATGACGAACACACTCCTTGGCATGTCGGAGTAAGGACATACGGACAAAAGGGGATTTCTGTGCCCAGGAGTGGTGGGTCCGGGATTCCCGAGACGCTGAGATGGGGCACGGCATAGCCTGGCCGACAAGAACGCTGAGTGATCCGCCGGTGACTACAAACTCAAGTTAACTTGTATCTTACAAGTCACGCAAGTCATTCCCGCATATTACTCGTGAGTACCAAGTGAGGTTCGTACTATGCAAGACCCTCGAAGCCCCTCTCTTCGCCTTCGTCGCCTCGCGACCGAACTCCGCAGATCACGGGAATCCGCCAACTACACCGCCGCCAGAGTGGCAAAGGAGCTGGGCTGGAGCTCACCCAAAGTCACTCGAATGGAGACAACCGACTCAAAGCGAATCAAACCTGATGATCTCGATAAGCTCATGGATCTTTATAGGATCACAGACGCCACGAAACGTGAATCCATGCATGCGCTTGCCAAAGACGCCCGCCTGCGAGGCTGGTGGTCCCGGTACAAGGACGTCTTCAGGAACGAGTCTCTGCCCGACTTCGAAGCGGAAGCTTCCGTCCTACGGAACTACCAGTCGCAGCTCATCCCAGGGCTGCTACAAGTACCTGAGTACACAGCTGACATCTTCCGAGGCGCCCGGTACACAGATCCCGACGAGATCGAACGGCATGTCGAAGCCCGGATGGCCCGACGGGAGATCCTGGTCAGGATCAATCCTGTGCATCTTCGTGCTGTCATCGATGAGGCTGCCCTCCTACGGCCCATCGGAGGACTCAACGGGATGCTGGCTCAGATGAAGCACCTGCTACACATGGCCCAGCTCCCAAACATCGACATCCAGATACTGCCGCTCGACGAGGGGACCCATGCTGGCTTTACGGCCTCCTTCGTGATCCTGGACTTCCCGAGCCCGCTGGATACACCCATCATCTGCATCGAGACCCTGGCCGATGCCCTCTACCTAGAGGAGCATGATGATGTAGAGATGTATGTCGCAACTTTTGGGGATATACAAGGCTCAGCCGCCAGCACCCTAGAGTCCGTCGACATCATTCACAAGCACATTAAAAGGTTGGAAAATCACCTATGAGAACAGACTATTTGTCCTTCTACAAGAGCAGCTACAGCGGTCGAGGCGTTGAATGCGTCGAGGTCGCACACATCCCCGCGAACTTCCGGAAGAGCAGCTACAGCGGCCAAGGAGTCAACTGCGTCGAGGTCGGCGACCTCCCCCGGGGCGCCGCCATCCGTGATTCCAAGCACCCCGACGCCGGACACCTCCCCTTCCCTGCCTCCGAGTGGGCCACCTTCCTCGACGGCGCGCGTCGTCGGAAGCTGTAACCGAGCAACGGCCCCCATCGACAACACCCGGAAGCCCTCCCTCGGGCCTCCGGGTGTTCAGTGTCCGCGTCCGCGTCGGGTTACTGCCCCGGAGCGGCCTGCACGGTGGTCTCCCTGCCCTGACCGGCGTCCGGCTCCAGGGTTGGGGCCCCGTCACGCTCGACCAGCATCCGGTTGAGCTGTTCCACCTGCCGCCCCAGCTCCGTCAGGCGGGCCATGACCGCCTCGTGCTGGACCTCCTCCAACTCCTGGTCCTCGGCCCAGCGGCTCTCGCTCACCTCCTGCTCCATGGAGGTGACGATCACGCCGATCACCAGGTTCAGCATGATGAACGCCGTGAGCACGATGTACAGGACGAAGAAGATCCACCCGAGCGGGTGCTCCTCCAGCACGGCGTTGGAGACGTCCGGCCAGTTCTCCGTCGTCATCAGCAGGAACATCGTGTAGAGCGACCGGCCCAGGTTCCCGAAGAACTCCGGCACGTCCTCGCCGAACAGCTGCTGGGCGATGATCCCCGAGGTGTAGATGACCACCAGGAGCAGCCCTATGACCGTCCCCATTCCAGGTACGGATTTGAACAGGGCGGTGATGATCATCCGCATCTGCGGTACAGCGGTGATCACGCGGAGGATTCTGAGGACCCGCAGGATGCGCAGGACCGCGAACGGGCCGGTCGCCGGGACGAGGGAGATCGCGACGACGAGGAAGTCGAACCAGTTCCAGGGGTCGCGGAAGAAGCTGCCCCGCCAGGCGTAGAGCTTGAGAGCCATCTCGACGACGAAAACACCGACGACGACGCGTTCCGCGACGATGAGATACGGAAGTGCCGTACCCCCATAAGTGGCCCAACCCAAAATCACCGCATTGACCAGAATCACCACGAGCATCGTGTTGGAGAACCACCGGCTCTCGACCAACCCGGTGACCTGATCACGCCGCAATGTCGCTTCCCCCTCTGCAATGCCACCTGAAATTCGGACTCCGAAGACCTGAATATATCGAAGCGGACTCGCTCGCATTCCGCCGCACCGCCCGCGAGTCGGACAGTCATGTGCCCCTCCCACCCCGGCGGACCCGTCACGCCTGGTGACGCGGCGCCCTGCGGTCTCAGGTGCCCGGAAAAACCGGGTGGAACATCCCACACCCCGGCCCGCTCCCTCGACCGGACCGGGCGGGCACACGACCGGAAACGCCATGCGCGGAGGAGACCCGACCCCGCCGGGGAAGCCCTGTTCCTGCGACGAGGGGCCGATGGCGGGCGGTGGTTCGGGTCCGGGGCCGACCGCTGATATCTTCACAGCTGGCCACGGCAGAAGTCCGGGCCGTCGACGGCGCCGGCGCCCGCGACCCAGGAAGAGACATGGCGGAGCTGAAGTACTTCACCGGTTCGATGAACTCGGGCAAGAGCACGATGGCTCTCCAGGAGCACCACTCACGTGGCGGCGAAGGGGTGCTCTACACCAAGCAGGACCGGGCCGGAGCGGGCATCATCTCGTCCCGCCTGGGGCTGGCGTCCCCAGCGATCGAGGTCGGGGACCACCTCGACCTGTACGACGACGTCGCCGACCGCAAGGCTCCGTACGTGATCTGCGACGAGGCCCAGTTCCTGTCCCACAAACAGGTCGGGCAGCTCGCCGGAGTCGTGGACGGCATGGGGATCGACGTCTACTGCTACGGGATCCTCACCGACTTCCAGGGGCAGCTGTTCCCGGGTTCCAAGCGCCTGGTCGAACTCGCCGACAAGATAGAGGTCCTGCCGGTCTCCGCCCGGTGCTGGTGCGGTGGCCGGGCCACGCACAACGCGCGCGTGGTGGACGGGGTCATGGTCTACGAGGGCGCGCAGGTGCACATCGGCGGCAACGAATCGTACGCGACCCTGTGCCGCCACCACTTCATGGCCGGAGTCGCCTGACCTGCAAGCCTCCCACAGCCTCAGCGAAAATTACTCCGGAATCCAGAACTCAAATCCATGCCCGAGAAAGTTCGAGATTTTCCTCGCCTCGTTCTCGAACTCATTCTCTGACACCCCATCGACCAGAGCATCATCTCGTGCTTCAAAGCGAATCTGATAAACAGCACTCCTTGTTTGCACAAGGGCTATGTAAATTGACTGCCCCTGACTCCCTGAACCATAAACCGAGTACGATGCATCTCCGAATTCAGCTTCTCCTTCGGATTCTACATCAGTCAGCCCGCTCGAAATATCGGATCGAATATCCTCGAACCTCAGAGCAGCAACCTGCTCGGACTCTTCTCCCTCTGTCGCATCTATGACCGCCTCATAGGAGAATCGAAAGTCCCAAGGAGTGGAATTTGAGCTTGGGGTGATCGTCCAGAGGCAGTCGTCTCGAACGACCCTCTCGGCACCGTCGATTTCCGGGTCGCCGCCGGACGCGGTGTCGACGAAGTTCTCTCCTTCGTCTTGCCGAGTCGTGGTGATGGTGGTCAGGTGGTCCAAGTTGTCTTCGCAGACATTCATCTGCCCGGCTTCGAGGGAGGAGCGAGCTTCGCCAATCTGCTCCGCTGGCCCTGCACCAGGCTCATCCGATTCGCTTTGCACCCCGGACGAGGCGAAATTGAGAAAAATACTGGCGATACCGATGAGTATTCCAAAAACACCGAAGGCTGCTACGCTTCCGCACCCGAACACCGCGACGGCGGCCCTCCACCCGTGCAACCCCTGTTTGGCGGGCGGTGCCTTCTCGTCAACCACGGTTATCCTGCGCCTCCAACTGGGCTTTCACATCCGGGTGCTCAAGCGGTCGCGTGAATCCCACGATGTCCGAACGATTGGGGTCATCGTACTCGCGCACCGCAATCGGTCCACAGTTGGTGCACCAGGCCTCGACCATCAGCCCGTCACCGATCACCATGGCCATGTGCCCGGGTCCCGGAGGTTCCCCCGCCCGGGTCACGTCGAAGAAGACCAGGTCGCCGGGCTGTTCCTCACCGATGGGAATCTCTGGGCCGAAGTTCCACTGGTCCTGTGAGACCCGGGGAACGGTGACGCCGATGCTCTCGTAGGCCTTCATGGTCAGTCCGGAGCAGTCGTAGCCGGCAGGGCCGGTCCCGCCCCAGATGTACGGCTTCCCACGCTGGTCCAGTGCCCAGTCGATCACCGCCTGGGTCAGTTCGTCCGGAGCACGTCCGATGAACTGCCCGGTCTGGTCCATCTCGCACAGGACCGCCGTCCGGATGGAACCGCTCGTGTCGAATTCCCCCCCGGCGTACTGCTCGGCCCATTCCAACACGTCGTCCACGTACCACCAGGCGTGGTTGTAGCCGTAGATCGCCTGCCGAACGTCTTCCTCCAGGCCGTGCGCGATCAGGTAGTCGGCAGCAGCGGGGATGGCGTCCCCCGGATCGTAGACGTTAACGATCCCGTCCTCGTTGCCGTCGACCCCGTACCCGTTCTCCGGGCGCTCCTCCACGGCCTGGACGGGTTCTCCGCCCCAGCTGTTACCCGCCGCCGAACCGTCGAGCGAGCCGAACTGCATCGGTCCGGCCGCCCCCCAGTCGTTGTGCCCCTCGGTGATCCCGGGGCCCTCCCAGCGCCCGTGGTGGGACTCGACCTGGCCGACCCCGGCCAGGATGTTCCAGGGGATCCCCTTCTCCTCCCCGACCTCCTGGTAGATCTCCAGATAGTTCTCAGGGATGGAGTCCATGGCGTAGCCGCTCGCGTCGGGCTGCTCCGCATCCGCGTTCGGGGTGCAGACGAGCCCGCTCGCCATCAGGGAGCCTGCCTGCTGGGTGGACGTGGTGATGACGGGAATCACGAACATCGCCAGCATGACCGTGAGGGCGACCGCGACCACCGCCGTGACACCGACCCAGAGCCCTGCGGCTCCCCGGTCCGAGGATGAGGTGGTGAAGAGGGGGGACACGTGGACTACTCCTCCCCGAACTGGCCCGCGTCGGCGGGCTGGAAGTCGAAGACCTGCCATGAGTCACCGCTGCGGACGACGGTGACCGCGAACTCCCCGAGCTCCTCGTCGAACTCGGCGTTCGCCGTCTCGGTGATGGACTGGGCTGTCACGACGAAGGTGATCGAGTCGCTGCCGTAGGTGCGCACCGAGTCGACCTCGGCCCTCCCCTGGGCGACGGCCTCCGCCTCGGACCTCTCGTCCCAGAAGGCCCCGGCCCTGCTCGCGTCCACGAGCACCCGGGCGTACTCGTCCGTCGCCAGGGCCTCCATCGAGGCGTAGTACGTCTGGGGGGACCCGGTGTAGTCGATCGTCCCGTAGGCCTCGGCGAAGGTTCGCGCCGTCGTCCCCGCCGCTCTGAGCTCCTCCTCCGAGAAGGGGAACCAGTCGAGAACGTCCACGTCCTCCTCGGCTGTGGTGTCGATGGGGCTGGGCTCCACCGTCGACAGCCCGCCGGGGGCGGGCGGCTCGGCGGCTCGACTCTGGGACGCCCCGGGTTCCTCAGAGGCAGCGGTGGGATCCTCCTCCTCACCGCCCCCGAAACCGCCGAAGCTGAGATACAGGCCGAACACGACCAGCACGGCTATCAGTGCGATGAAGACAGCCCGCTGAGCACGTTCGGGGAGAGGGTTGGGCATTGTTCGGGGCCTTTGTCCGTCAGTCGTCGTTCAGCCAGAAGGGGACGTCGCGCTTGCGGTCCCTCGTGCCGGAGCCCCGGCTCTCCCCCCAGAAGGGGGTGATGGGCGCGTTGTCCTTGTTCTTGCCCGACCCGGTCAGCCAACCGCCGTCACCGTCGCCCCGGCCACGCCCTTCACTGGAGGGCGCGGGGCGGGCCGGGCGCTGCGGGGCGGGTCGCTCGCGCCGCTCCCTGGGCGCTCCCCAGCGGGATCCGCGTGCGTCCAGGGCGCCCCTGGCCGGGGTCTCCTCGCGTCCGGTGAAGATGCCCCGGCCTGTGCTCGGGTCGGGCCTGTCGGAGCCTGCCGCACGGCTGTTCCCGGACACGGGGGCCCCGCCACCGAACACGGAGCCGCCACCACCGCTGTCACGGCGTTCGGAGCCACCGCGGCTGCCGTTGCCCGTGCCGAACACGCCCGCCCAGCCGCTGTCACCGGTACCGGTGTAGCCGCCGCTCGGGCGGGGCGGGATCGATCCGGCCCGCGCCCCGTCGAGGCTGGGCGCCTGGTTCGCGTCGCGCCCCCCTCCGGTCGGGCGGGGCCCGACCCCGCCGCTGTTGCTCCTGTTGACGTTCAGCGGTGGGGCGTCCCCGTCCCCGCGAACGCGCCCGTATCCGCCACCACGCGCGCGGACACCGTCCGCGCGCACCGGAACGCCGTCGGCCGGAACTTCGTCGCCGACACCCGTCTCCACTCCGGTTCCGGCTCCGGGAACGCCTCCCCCGCCTGCGGGGACCCCCGCCGCCCCTGCGGCGATCTGCGGGGCCCTGCGGAGCCCCCAGGCCTGCGTCTTGAGGTTGGCGACGGGAGGGAGGACCATCGCGCTCCTGCTGAGCGCCTGGCTCTGAGCGGCGTCGCTCACGATCCGCGAGGTGAAGGTGTTCGCGTTGACCGAGGTGAAGAGGTAGGCAAAGGGCTTGCGGTAGACGAACAGAGCGACGGTGAAGAGTGCCAGCAGGATCATCTGCAGCCCCCAGCCGAGGCTGGTGGACATGACCATTCCGTAGCACATGACGAGCAGGGAGATCAGGAGTACGACGAAGATCTGTTTGAGCAGGAACCCGATCATCAGCTCTACCCAGCGCAGAAGGACCATACGTCCGTACCCTGGATGGATGCCAATGAGCAGAAAAATAGGAGCAAAAAGGAAGAGCAGAAGGAAGGCGATCTTGAGCACGATGAGCGCCACCGAGCCAGCCAGGATCAAGCCACCCGCAAAGACCGATGCGAAGAGTGCGAGAGTCGCCACTCCCAGGCGACTTCCCTGGTCCTGCCCCCCGAAGAGGGGGTAGACACTGGGGAAAGAAGACTCAACACTCGAAGAGATCTCTTCGTATGATGCCTGTTTTTCCTCCACGAGGGGCGTCGCCTCGACTTCACCATCAGCAATCTGTTGCTGCTCAATTCGGCTGATCCCCTGTGCCGCGATCAGATTCGTAGCGTGTTCCTGGGCGGCAATCTCAGCGATGTCACCGTTGCCGAACTGACCAGCGACCCATGGCTGGCAGACCAGGCTCGACCACAACATGTCGGCATTCCGCCTGACCTGGAAGTCAGACTCCGATTCCCAGTCAGCACGCTCTGGCGCGGCAGCCCCCGCCGGGCACGTCCCCGAGCCTCCTCCGTAGGGGACTTGGCCCACGGCGCTCGTCACCAGCTGGCTGCCGGAGTTCACCAGGCTGCTCGCCATGCTCATGATCTGGGCCGGGTTGATCATGATCCACAGCCCGAGGGCCGTGGCGCCGATCATCCAGATCGTCGACTCGACCGTGAGGGTCATCCGCTTGCGGATGAGTCCGAACCAGCCGAGCCACAGGGCGCCCAGGATGACGACCGTGGGGATGAGCGGCCGCCAGATGCCCTCCCGGAGCGTGACGACCACGTTCTCGACGAGTTCGTTGAAGCTAGCGAGGAGTCCGTCCGACGTCGCCGCCTGGTAGACGGTGATCGTCGACTGGTTGATGGTCTTGGAGAGGTCCCACGCGGTGTTGGCGAGCGTGGCCTGGGCGCCGTTGCTGATCCCGTCGATGCACGATTCGGTGATCATGTGCCATTGCTGGCCGGCGGTGCCGTACTGCCCGTACATGCTGGCGTCGGGGGGCAGCCCGTCGGGGGCCCCGGCGATGGCCGACTGCGACTGCGGGGGGACCAGGAGGCCGTCCGACCCGCTGCCCGCGGATTCGGGCAGCGGCGCGGGCTCACCCGGGCAGAGCGGGTTGGCCTGGGCGCCGCTGAGCGGTAGCAGGAGGAGCCCCGACAGCATCAGGAACGTCATCAGGAGGCGTCGCCAGCCCCGGCGTCGGACGTGCTGATGCGTCATCTGCTGGCTCCTGCGTCGTGGTTCGTGCGGGTGACGATGGCAGACACAGGGCCCTGGCGATGGTCGCCCGCACACGCGTACACAGCTCCGTACGCGACCGCGCGCGACCGCAGGGCCCCCGCATGTCTTTACCCCATCCTCTATGGTGCGCCATCACCGGGTTGGGGGACGGGTACAACGCGATGGGATTTCCGGTTCTCCCCCTTCCGACCACCAGACCAGCAGACACAAAAGCCACCATTAGCCATGTTTCTGCAGGTAGAAGACATGAACGGCCTTCCGGAACGCCCAAAAACCGTGAGGCCACAATTTTCTCTCCACCAGGCGACTATGAGGGGCATCACACTCGACTTCACCCCCAGAAGTGGACACATTGCCACCAATCGGACTGACACCCGGTTCCACTCCGGCCTTCCGTGGGCTCCCGAGATCCCATTGGCGCACGGCCGAAACCAGACCCTCCGTCACCTCGCCCGACCGAACCCCGGCCCTCCCACCGCCCCGCCCCCGACATCAGCACCAGACGATCCCGCCCGACCCCGACCGGAGGCCGAAGCATGACCGTTCCGTCACCAGGCCAGCCCGATCCGTCCCGCGGCCCCGGAGAGCCCGCTCCCCCTCCCCTCTCCGTAGTGAGCGTCACCGTGCTCTACGCGAGCGCGGTCCTGTACTCACTGGCCACCACGGGGATCCTCCTCGTGATCGGCTCCCTCCTCCTGTTCGCCGCCACCACCGGGGCGGCAGCGTCCGCCGCCTGGGCCGCGGCCGCCCTCGTGGTGCTCGCCGCGGCCCACGCCGCGCTGTTCGCGGTTCTACGCGGCGCGGGCCTCCCCCGCCCCGGGGCCACCGCCGCCCTCCTGACGGCGTCCGTGGTGCTGGCGCTGCTCCAGACGGCTCTCATGTACGTCTGGTTCGACGTCGGCCGGGCCGGGGGACCGCTGTTCGCCGCCGGAATCCAGGGAGCCGCGGTCGCCCTGGTCCTGAGCACCACCCGGGGCCGCGCGATCGGGTGGGCCGCCGCGGCCCTGTGCGCGGTGTCGCTGCTGCGCCTGCTCGTCACGGGGGGCCTGGACGCGGCCCCCTCCTCTTCGGAGGCCGGCGATCGGCCGCCCGTGATCGCCGCCCTCCCGTACGGGGCCGCGGTGGCGGACGCGCCCGGCCGGAACCCCGTGGGAGCGGAGGGCGAAGCGGAACCCCCACCGGATTCGTCACCGTGAGCAATGCTTCGCAATCCCTGAGTGGCGAAAGGTGAGGAAAGCGCGGGACGGCGCCGAAGCCGTTCCGCCGAAGCCCCGGAAAGGGCGCCCGGACACCGAATCATGTCCAAGGTCAGTAATGACCCTGACCAGGACTCCCTCCGCCCCGGGCGGCCTCTTCCGCCCAGGTCCGGTCGGCGCGTCGGAGATTCCGTCGCACCGCCCCGGTACCGTGGTCACTGTCCCGGAAGGCCCCTGGAACCCCCTGGATCACCCCCCTGTGGCGGTGACCACTTTCGGTCACCTCCCGTTCGCGCCCGGGGGTGCAGGGCCCTCCGGATTACAGTGAGAACCATTCGAAAAACGGCGGCGAGCACCGCGTGGCGCGGCGGTCAGGCCTTTCTTGGATAGATTGGCTGCGCATCGCCCCCCGCCCCCAGAAGGGATGCGCCCCTATGCCCACCCCCGGCCGTACCTCCGTCGGCCGTTACGAGCTGCGAGAACGACTCGGCGCGGGCGGAATGGGCACGGTGTGGCGCGCCTGGGACCCCTCCCTCCAGCGCGACGTGGCCGTCAAGGAGGTCCTCCTTCCCGAGGGCATGGACCCGGAGGACCGGGCCGAGGCCCGTGCGCGCACGCTGCGCGAGGCGCAGGCGACCGCCAGGATCAGCAACACGTCGGTGGTCACCATCCACGACGTCCTCGAACACGACGACAGCCCCTGGATCGTGATGGAGCTGCTGAGCGGGGCGTCGATGCAGCACCACCTGGACCAGCACGGGCCGATGCCGCCGGAGCAGGTCGAGGAGGCGGCGAGGTCCCTGCTCGGCGGGTTGAGGGCGGCGCACGCGGCAGGGGTCACCCACCGGGACGTCAAGCCCGCCAACATCATGCTCACCGACGACGGCCGGACGGTCCTGACCGACTTCGGTATCGCGAACGTGGACGGCAGCACCGCCCTGACCCAGACCGGCGTGTACATCGGGTCGCCCGAGTACATGGCACCGGAGCGGTTCGAGGGCGAGCGCGCCCTGCCCGCGTCCGACCTGTGGAGCCTGGGCGTCACCCTGTACTCCCTGTTGGAGGGGCGTACCCCGTTCAAACGGGACAGCATCACGGGGATCATCAGCGCGGTGCTGACCACGCCGATGCCGCCGGCGCTCTCCCTGGCGGGGGACGAACGGGACCCGGCGAGCAGACCGCTGCGGACGCTCATCGGTGCGCTGCTGGACCGCGAGGTGGCGCGGCGCCCCGATCCGACGGAGGCGCTGGCCCTCCTGGCGCGGGAGAGGCGCGCCCACACCGGGCGCACGGCCTCCGCCCCGGGCACCGGCCCGCAGAGCGCTCCGGGCGGCGGCCTGTCCGCGTACGGTCCCGCAGGACCCGGCGGTGTCGGCGGAGGAGTGACCCGTCGGCAGGAGACCGGGCCGAGCGGGCCGTACTCGGCGCACCGGAACCCCACGGGCGGTGAGGGGGCGTTCCCGGACACCCTGCGGCCCGGCGCTCCGGGGGGACCGACGGTGCCCGGGGTGATCGGGATCCCCGCGGTGCCCGAGGGCTCGGCGACTGCGGGCGGCCCCGTGCAGGGTCCGCCCGGGCACACCGGGACCTCCGGTGGCCGACCGGCGTACTCCGGGCCGGCGGGACCTCCCCGCGCGAACCCCTCCCACGCACAGCTCCCCGGCGGTCCCGGGACCGCCAACGGCCCCGGGACGGGCGGGACCCCGGTCCTCCCCGGAGCACACAACACCCCCCACCCGATGACGGCTCGCGGCCCCCAGCCCTACCCGCAACAGCGGTACGGGCCCCCGGCGGCCCCCGGGACCGGGTACCACGCCCCGACCGGGAACACCGGCCCGGGGACCGGGCCGGGCATGGTGGGCACGGGCTTCACCCCGGGGACCGGCCTGCCTCCCGGCACCGGCGGCCAGGGGTCGTGGGCGCCCGCCGGGGCCGCTCCGCGCAGGCCGGTGCCGGTGGTCGTCGCGGCGGTGATGCTGGGGATCAACGCGGCCTACCTGCTGTTCCTGACCGTGATGTTCGGGGCCGAGGCGCTGGGCGGGGACACGGACAGCTGGGGCGCGGTGCTGCTCCTGGGCCTGTGGGGGTCCTACTCGGTCATCGGGTCGGCCGGAACGATGCTGCGCTCGCGCCTGGTGTTCGGCGCCGTGGTGCTCGGCCAGGGGATCGCGGCGATCGGATTGTTCTTCAGCCTGTTCTCGGTGCTGATCTACAACCCCGAGCAGCTGGCGTTCTACGTGTTGGTGCTGGTGTTCAACGTGGTGATCGGCGGCCTGCTGCTGATTCCGGCGCGGGCGCGGGCGTACTTCGGTGTGGGCGCGTCCGCCGGCTGAGGTCCCTGAACGGCGGTCCCGGAACGGCGGTTGCGGAACGGCGTCCCCGCGGGGTGGCCGCGGGAGGGGTCTCACCAGCGGGTGACCCGCAGCCTGCCCAGGTCGGCCAGCGCGACCCGGCCCTCGTCGCCCAGGACGCGCACCATCTCCTCGGCCTCGGGGAGGCTGACGTGGCGGCCGCGGGCCAGGCTCTCCCGGGGCGAGGGGCTCTCCATCCACAGCCGGGGCCCCGGTTCCCACATCATCTGCACGACCCCCTCGTCCCGCGAGGAGAACACCGCGAACGTGCCCTTGACCGGGGTGAGCCGGTGGACGAGGTGGCGTGCGGCCGCCGTGCGCATGGGCTCGGCGTAGTCCACGTACCCCATCCCCTCCTCCTCGGTGTCGGCGTAGTTGACCTCCAGCAGTCCGGACGGCGAGGGGCGGGCGTCCTCCCCCGGCCAGGCGGCCCCGACCGCCCAGCGGCTCAGTGGCTCCTCGACGCGCTCCCGGGACAGCGCGGGGCCGCCGGTGACGCGCAGGAGGTCGAAGTCGCGTGTGATCTCCGCGCTGTGGCCGAGGTCGCTCTGCAGGGTCGCGACGAACCCGTTGGGTATCCAGGGCAGGACCATGCGGGCGAACTCGCGGACGGGCACCCGCCCCTCGTAGCGGGTGATCCACGCGGGGACGGCGTACGGGCCGGGGCCGGCCACGTCGACCCGCACCATGGGCTCGCCGTTCGCGGCGGGTCCCGCGAAGGCCGCCTGCCGGTCCCAGCGCCGGTGGCTCCAGTCCATGCGCACGCTCAGCTTGCGACCGGGGTCACCGTCCCAGTCGACGGTGAGCCCGTGGGCGCGCAGGACCTCCGCGACCTCCTCTCCGACGGCCGCGAGGCGGATCGGATGGCTGGACTCGAAACCGACGGCCAGCGGAGCGCCGCCGGCCGCGAGGCGGCTCTCCCCGTGGTGGTAGAACGCGTAGCCGCGGGTGGCCGCTCCGCCCGGCTCGGAGTTGCGGACGCCGAGTTCGGCGTCGAGGACGGCCCTTCCGCAGGCGTCGCAGCAGGTGAAGTCCTCGCGCGCGATGATCCCCGACTCGTCCAGGGCGCGGAAGGCGCGGGTGAGGCGTTCGCCGTCGGTGCGGGAGGGCCACCGCCGCTGCCGGTTGGCGTGGTCGGCGAGGGCCGCGTCCACCTGGTCGGACAGGCGGGCGAGTGCCGCGTGCACCCGCGAATCGTCCGGGTCGGGTTCCTCCCCCAGGGAGTCGAGCAGGTCCCGCCGCGCGTGGTGGAGGATCTCGACGAACCCTCCCCGGCCGGAGGCGACCCGCACCTCGATGCCCTCCCCCGCGTCGGTGTGGGGGTGGCGGTCGGGCTCGCGGACTTCACTCATCAGCCCAATGTGACAGAAGCCGCCGGGGTTTGGGGAGGGAGGCCCGCCTCCTCGCTGTCCGCAACCGGACAACTACCATCCCCCTGCTCACGGTGGGTGCGGCCCCGCTCCCCTGCGTGCCCGGCGGGAGCGGGGCCGGTGCGCGGGAGGCCCGGTCGCCGCCTCACTCGGGCGCGGTCAGGAGCAGATCGGCCCCGAGCACGCGTTCGACGCGCTCGTCGCGTACCCGGCGGGCCGACTCGGCGGTGTCGGACAGCTCTGACACGTGCGCCGAGACGGTGCCGAGGCACCCCGCGGACACCCGGTGGTCGACGTAGTCGGCGGTGGAGTCCACCGCCTCCTGGCACTGCTCCCACTCCCGGTGGGCCGCCACGGCCCGCTCCACCAGGACCCCGTACGCGGTGATCTGGGCCACGCGGGCGCGTACCGCCTCCTCCACCGCGCCCAGGTGCTCCCGCTGGGGCCTGAGCGCCTCCCTGACCCTGGGCGAGACGGCCCGCTGCCACCGGCGCATGTGGGCGCGGCGCAACTCCCGCTGCCGGGCGAGGAGGGAGGCGATCCGCCACTCCTGGTCGCGGAGGACGGCCACCGCCCTGTCGGTGTCCAGCGCGTCCGCGCCGAGGTCGACGCGGGCGTCCGACACCAGGTCGATCGTGCGCTGCACCTCGGCGAGGAGGGCGCGGTCCGCCTCCGTGAGGTCGTCGGGGAGGACCACGAACTGCTGCCGGGGTCCCCGCACGGTCCGCTGCGGCCTCGCCGTGAGGGAGTCGACGGCCACCAGCGCGACGAGGACGCCGAACAGCGCCCACGGCACGCCGGAGAGCGGGTCCTGCGGTACGACGTCCATCAGCCACGCCGGTGCGGTGGCGACCGCTCCCACCCCGGCGAGGGTTCCCGCGGCCCGGACCGCGGGGTGGGTGTCCCGGCGGCAGGCCAGGGCCACGACGTAGGCGACCAGGCTGATGCTGACGATCACCATGCCCAGGTACCACCCCGCGGTGAACAGGGCCAGGGCGGTGGTGAAACCGACCCCGACCAGCTGGACACCGCCCTCCCGCAGCCGGGCCCGGCGTCCGGCCGCCCCGGTGTCGTACCGGCGCGGGAAGCGGTCGGGTGCACGTGCCTGCCAGGTGACCTCCTCCCGCAGCTCCTCGGGAAGGGAGGGGTCGACGACGGGTCGCGGCCGGATGACGTCCTCACTCATGGGCGGTCCCTTGTGAGTGGTGGGTCTGTCGGGAGGCGGGGCGGGGGCGGGCACCCGGGGAGGAGCCCGACAAAAGAGGAGATGCCCACCCCGGGGTCGCCCCGAACCTGCCACCCGGGTCGCCTTTACCGCGTGGCGCCCGCCGGTCCGCGAAGGACCGCTGCGACCTGTGGCGGGCCCGCCCGGAGCACGGCCCCGCCCGGCCCCGTCAGTCCGATCCGTCGTGTCCGGCCGCCACCAGGTCGTCGCCCCCCGGGCGCTGCCGGGTGGGGTTGGTGTCCAGCCAGCGCAGCAGCCCCTCCGAGACGAGGTCGACGCCGATCCGTCCGGCCCTGCCGTCCAGGTCCCGGAACAGGCACTCGCCGTTGCCCAGGTTGCGCAGTACCGCGAGGTGGTCCTCGGTGGGTTCGACCCCGAGCAGCGCCATGACGCTCTCGACCTCGAAGCGTTCGCTGGAGCGGAACGCGAACACGGAGGACAGGCAGTTGGTCACCTGTTCGTTCAGGAGGTCCCCCGCGTTCTGGGACACGAGGATGAGCGCGGTGTTGCGGGAGCGGCCCATCCGGGACACCTCGGGGACGAGCTTGGCGCCCTCGGGGGTGGAGGTGACCGCCCACGCCTCGTCGAGGAAGATCGCCTTGGGCAGGTGGCGGTCCAGGCCGTTCATCAGGCGGCGGGCGAACTGGGACACCAGGTAGAGCAGGGCGACGGAGAGTCTCTGCTCGTAGGAGTAGTCGTCGCGGCCCACACCGGAGTCGGGCAGGGTGAGCCCGCCCAGGGTGAACACGGTGGTCCACCCCTCGGTGTCGATCTGCGTCTCGCCCTGCGGGTCGAAGCACAGCGAGGCGAGCCGCATCTCGGACATGGACTGCAGGACCGCGCCCAGGTTCCGGGAGGCGGCGCCCTGCGAGGAGACCAGGTGGTCGACGACCTTGGCGAGGGAGGGCTGGGGCTGGTTGGCGACGGCGGCGACCGCCTGGATCATGGCCGACTCGCGCTCCTCGCTCATGCGGGGCAGCAGGAGCCGGAGGGTCTCGGTGGCCATGGTCTTCTTGGCGGCGAGGTCGTCGCCGAACGCGAACGGGTCGAGCAGTCCGGGCTGGGCCGATCCCAGCGACATGGTCCTGGCCTTGCGGCCTCGCCTCTGGAGGAGTTCGACCAGCGACTCGGCGTCGCCCTTGGGGTCGATGGCCGCGACGGTGACGCCGCGCAGGGCCAGCTGGTAGATGAGCAGGAGCGCGAGGGTGGTCTTGCCGCCTCCGGGCTCGCCCGTGATGGCGATGGCGGTGGGGCGGTTGCGCGCGGCGGCGACCATCGGGTCGAAGTGGACGATGGAGCGGGCCCGGCCGATGCTCTCGCCGATGTAGGGGCCGACCCAACCGCCGCCGCTGTGGTCGACGCGGTCCCCGACGTCGACGGTGGCGGTGGGCATGCCGCCCGCGATGGTGCGCAGCGGCTGGCGCTGGGCGTAGGCCTGGAGCCGGATGCGGTCCCCGGGCAGGGACTCGTTGAACAGGGAGAACTGGTCCCCGGTGGAGTTGATGACGTCGATGCCGATGTCGCGGTAGTGCTCGACCACGGCCTCGACCTGCTGGACGAGGAGACGCTCGGTGGGCGCGGACACCATGAGTCTGTGCCAGCCGTAGACGAAGGGCAGGCGTTCCTTGGTGATGCCGTGCTCCAGCATGCGGGCGGCGTCGATCTGCTCGGCGAGGGCGATGGGGGCCTCCACCCCGGCCTCGCGGATGTGCGCGTCCATGTCGCGGGCGTGCGCGAGCTTGCGGCCGACGTCCTTGGAGGCCTTGGCGGGCGGGATGAGCTTCATCCGCAGGGACACCTCGACCGGGAAGGGCAGCGAGTCGGCGTGGTGCAGCCACGGTTCGCCGTCCGGGAAGGGCATCAGGTCCGGGAAGCGGGCGAAGGACAAGAACGCGACGTGGGTCGATCCGGAGGGCTGTTCGAGGCGCAGCATGGAGCGGCCGTTGTGGACGACCCCGTCGACCAGTGCCTCGATCTCGCCGCGTCCCCAGGTGCGGCGGCCCGCCGCGGAGGGGCGGACCTCCTCCGCGGAGCCGCTGACGGAGTGCCGGATGAGCCAGGCGATCTCGTCGGAGGTCGCGTGGCGCGCGTGCAGGGAGCTGGCGGCCAGGGCCCGGCCGAGCCGCTCGGACTGGTCGGTCCAGCGGGCGATCTCCTTGTCGTCCACGGCGTCGTCGTCGATGCCGAGGGCCTCCTCGGTGCGCTGGTAGGCACCGAACACCTGGGAGAAGAGGCCGAGACCGGTACCGGAACCCCGCAGGCCGAGGCGGACGCCGAGGTAGACCTCCTTGGTCCAGAAGTCCTTGGCCCACACGTGCCGGTACATCTCGTCGAGGTAGTCGTACCAGCCGGCCCCGGAGTCGGAGGTGCCGTCCAGGCGGGTGGCCCACTGCGCGGCCGGGTAGGTGCGGTGGGCGACGCGCAGGTGGACCTCGGCGTCGTTCATACGGATGGCGGCGAGGGCGATGGTGATGTTGGTGGCGAGGGCCTGGCGCTCCTCCGGGGTGGTGAACTCGTACGACACCGTCGGCAGCCGGAAGTAGGCCCAGGCCTCGCTGTCACTGAAGAGCACGCGGTCGTCGAAGTAGCGGACCGCGAGGCGGGTCGCGCCGCGGGTCCCCCTGGTGCCGGTCATCTCTGAGCCCTTCTGGTCGCGTCGCGTGTCGGGTGCGCCTGGAAGGCGGACGCACCCGGGCCTGCCGCCTGTGCCAGCCTCCATAGTGGAGCATCGTGCCGGGGCCGTAGAAGCGGACGGGGTTACGGCGCGCCAGAATTCCGGCGAAACCGCTTCAGGGCCCGCGTCCGCCCGCGGCCGGCCCTCCCACCGCGGCCCCTCCCCGCTCTCCGGTCGCACCCGGCCCGTTCCCGCCCTCCGGCCGCACGGGCACTCCCCCGCACACGAGCGGGCCCGCCTCCCCCTCCTCGGGAAGGCGGGCCCCGTCGGCCGCGGGTGCGGGCGGCCGGTCAGCGGTGGCGGACCCCGTTCAGCAGGCGGAGTCGATGGTGCCCTGGACGGAGGACTTCTCCGTGGAGGTCACGGTGAGGTCGTACTCGTACTTCACGTTGATCCAGGACTTGACGTAGTCGCAGTGGACGGCGGTGTTGGTCGGCATCCACTGGGACGGGTCCTTGTCGCCCTTGGAGCCGTTGCTGGACGGGGTGGCGAGCCACAGCTGCGAGCTGGTCACGTCGTTGGCGAAGTCGGCGCGCTGGGAGGTGGTCCAGTCCGCGGCACCGGTCTTCCACGCCTCGCTCAGCGGCACCTGGTGGTCGACGCTGATGTTGGAGGGCACGTCGTACACCCAGGAGTCGTCGAAGGCGCTGTACCAGCTGCCGGAGGTCGGTTGGCAGTCGTTGTTGGTGACCACGTCGTGGCCGTCGCGGAGCAGGACGACCTGGCGGGCGGTGCAGGGGCTGTCGACGACGTTCCAGTGCGGGAAGAGGCTGCGGTCGTAGCCGGTCTGCGGCCCCTTGGCCGCCACGGTGAGGGAGTTGAGCTGTGTCTGGGCCGCGGAGGTGCTGGGGATGTTGGGCGGCAGGACGTGGTCGGCGGACGCGGGGGCGGCCCATCCGAGAACGGCGGCGAGGGTCGCCGCGGCGGCGGTCGCGATCACGCGCGAAACCGCACGGGGGAAGGGGGTCACGTTTTCTCCTCTTGAGCGGGTCGAGGAAACAAGGCCCCCACCACTGTGGTGTAGCACGGTCTTTCGCGCCAGCCCCGGGCAGAGAATTCACGTCCGCTTCGGACGCTGCTTCCCCGGGCCGGGACACCCACTTGTGTTCCAATACCTGTACCATATTTTTGTGATCTAGCACACGTTCAAATCGCCCAGGGTGACGACGTGTTTCGGTGGGTGCGAGCGCGGTGGGGCCACCTGCGCCGATGGCGGGGCTCCCCGACCAACGGACACCGAGAGTGACGCAGGGCAGGTGGGCGTGGAGGATCCGGGTGCCGAAGACGCCGGAGGGGACGGCGCATGCACATCCGAAATATGTGTTTTGCCCCTTAAGTGAAACCGTAGTACCCGGAAAGGCAACCGACAAACACGGGAGTTATCAGCGAATCGGGAAATAAGCCTTCTCGTTTGTTAAGTTCGCATGTCGTAGGGAACGCCGTCTACCTCAGAGAGGACGAACCCCACAAGGGGACAGGCCATGACTCTCCTGATCGACATCCCGACAGCGGACGAGTACCCGACCCGCAAGGCCCACGAGCCAGCCCTCCTCTACCGCAGGTCCCCCACCGTGTGGGGGTCGGCCGACGGCGGACCCTTCTCCGCGGAGCAGATCGCGGACTACGACCGGCGCGGTTACACCCAGATCGACTCCCTCGTCAGCGGCGAGGAGGTCCAGGCCTACCGCGCCGAACTGGAGCGGCTGGCGGCCGACCCCGCTCTGCGCGGGGACGACCGCGTGGTCGTCGACCCCGAGTCCGGCACGGTCCAGTCGGTCTACGGGGTGCACGGCCTCAGCGACGTCTTCTCCGCACTCGTCAACGACCCGCGTCTGGTGGAGCGCGCGCGCCAGATCCTCGGCTCCGACGTGTACGTGCACCAGAGCCGCGTCAACCACAAGCCCGGCTTCGGCGGCGGCTCGTTCTTCTGGCACTCCAACTTCGAGACCTGGCACGCCGAGGACGGCATGCCGCGGATGCGGGCGGTCAGCTTCTCCATCGCCCTGACCGAGAACTACCCCCACAACGGCGCGCTGATGGCCATCCCCGGTTCGCACCGCACGTTCGTCTCCTGTGTGGACCCGTCCCCCAGTCCCCACCACCGGAACCCGCCCAAGACCCGGGGCGCCGGGGTGCCCGACGAGAGCTCGCTGTCGCTGCTGGCCCACCAGCACGGCATCGAGGTGCTCACCGGTCCGGCGGGCGGAGCGACCGTGTTCGACTCCAACTGCATGCACGGTTCCGGTGACAACATCACACCGCATCCGCGGTCGGACGTGTTCGTGGTGTTCAACAGCGTGCACAACGCCTGCACCACCCCCTTCGGCTCCTCCGGCCCCCGGCCGGAGCACGTCGCGTCCCGGGACTTCTCCCCCGCCGGACGCTGAGCCACCGCCGCGCGGACGGGCCCCGCTCCCGCCTGCGCGGCGGTTCACCCCACCCCGTGGCGCACCGGCGCCCGGAGCCCTCTGCGGGCTCCGGGCGCTGTTCCGTTCCCGGGGGCGCGGCCGGCGCCCTCCTCGCGGACCGGGCGCCGACCGGCCTCCTACCGGACGAGCGCGTTGACGAGGACGCCGCCGAGCGCGCCGTGGGCGCGCTTGGTGGCCGGGCGCAGGGCGCCGACGTCGATCTTGGTGTAGGACGAGCCGAGGTGGTCGTCCCACGGGATGCGGACGATGGCCCGGCAGCGCCCCCGCGCAACCCGCTCGGCGGCGTCGACGTCGGCGAGGCTGCGCTTGCTGACGCCGTTGACGACCAGCACCGAGTTGGCGCGCAGGGCGTGGTAGCCGTTGCCGTCCAGCCAGTCGAACGTCATTGAGACCGCCCGTTCGGCATCGGCGTTGGCCGGAGCCACCAGGACCAGGCCGTCGGCGACCGGCAGGGCGCGCGCCACCCCCGTGGCCGCCGGGTCCAGCAGGGTGACGCCGTAGAACGAGCCGAGCAGGGACGCCAGCTGGCCGTAGTCGCGGTCGTCGAGGGTCTGGACGTAGGGGTCGTCCAGGGTCTGGATGACCTCCAGTCCGGTTCCCGACTGGCTGGTGTAGTCGCTCATCCGGGCGTAGTCCCCGATCCCGTCCGCGTTGGCGAGCAGGGCGGTCAGGGTCTCCGGGGTCTGGGCGCCGACCCTGCGGGAGAGCCCGTTGGGGCCTGGGTTGACGTCGACCGCGACGACCAGGTCGTCGCGGTGCGCGGCCAGGGTGTGGCCGATCATCAGAGCGGTGACCGTCTGCCCCGCACCGCCGGTGCACCCCAGGACGACGAGGCTGCGCGGACCGTCGAGCGGGGTGCGCAGGCGCTCGATGTCGCTGGGAGGCAGGTCCGACCGGACGGGTGTCGCCCCTCCGGTGACGACCTTGGCCAGGCGGCGCCAGCCCCGGGTGCCGCCGGACTCGCTGCCGCCCGGTTCTCCGCGGGCGGGCGCCTCCGCTTCCCGGACGGGTTCGGGCGGCCGGGGGCGCTGCGAGGGGACCCCGTTGGGCGTGTCGCCCAGGCGTTCCTGCTCGCCGGTGCCGTGGTCGAGTTCCAGCTGGGGCTTGGTCTCCCTCGCGGGCCGCTCGGGCTCCTCGCCCGGGGAGGGCTGGCCGAAGAGCTGACCGAGCCTGCGGGCGTTGTGGGCGACCCGGTGGAAGACGCCGTCGCCGTGATCGCCGTCATGGGGGGCGGGGCCGGGGTGGATGTCCTGATCGAAGCCGTGCGCCCCTGTGCCCTGCCCGGCGACCCGGTCGCCCTCGGACGGCGGGGCGGCGGGGGTGCCCGCCCCGTGGGACCACAGGTCCTCCGAACCAGCCCTCTCGGCCGCGAGGGCGTCGGCCATGCTGGGGTTGCCCCTGGGGTCGCGCGCCGCGCGCCCGCGCTCGCCCGTGTCGGCACGACCCGCCGTGCGGGCGTCCGCGTCGGAGCGGTCCCCCTCCGCGGGCCTCGCGTCCTCCACCGCGCCGGTGGCGCGCATGCTCCACCTGGTGGGCGAGGACGCTGCGCCGGGTGAGGTCCCGGAACCGGCCGGCTCGGCACGGGCGGCCTCGACACCGGAGGCCTCGGCACGGGCGATCTCGGAGCGGGCGGCCTCGGAGCGGGTGCCCGTCTGGCGGGCACCGTCCGTTCGGGCCTCCCCGGGAGCGCCGGCGGTGCGCCGTACGTCCGCCGGGCCGTCGGCAGGGACGGTTCGGGGCTTCTCGTCGCCGTGTCCGGCCGACCGCCGGTCCGTCCCGTGCCCCGCTGCCGCACGGCGGCGGGCCAGGGCCGCGGCCTCGGCCTCCTCCAGGTCGGAGACCGTGCGTCGGCGCGCCGCCTCGGCGCCGGGGTCCGCGCGCACGTTGCGGTCGGAGCGTTCGGGTTCGTCGCGGACCTCGGCGAAGCTGACCAGCTCGCCGGTCCCGTGGTCGAGCTGGGTGGGTGGTTTGGGTTCGACCGCCGGAGGGGCCGGGAACGGCTCTGTCTGTTCCGTCTGCGGGAGCGCCTGTGCCGTCTGCGGCGCGACCGTTTCGGCCGCCCTTTCCGTGTCGGAAGCGACGGCGGTGTCGGAAGCGTCGGCGGCCCCGGGCTCGGCGGTGCCGTCCTCACGCAGTTCGCTGGCCGGGATCACCGGGTTGCCGCGGTCACCGACCTTGGGCTGGTCCGGGTGGCGCCTCTTTCCGTCCTCGAACCACTCGGCGGGGTCGCGGGGGGTCTCCCGCTCGGTACCGGGGACGGCGTCGGCGAACTTGGGGCGGGGCGGCGCCGGTGTGTCAGCGGTGATGAGGTGCCGGTCGAGCACGGACATGTGCGCGTTCCACTCCGGCCCCCGGTCCTCCGGTTCGTCCTCGGGCCGCCTGGACATGGCGTCCTGCTCGCCGGTGCCGTGGTCCAGCTCCAACGCGGGCACGGCGTCCGCCGTACGGGGGGTACCGGCGCGGAGCGCGGTGTCCTCCGCGCGCTGCGGCTCGGGGCCCGCCTCGGCGGGGGTGCCCGCGTCCGGTGCCCTGTCGGCAGGGGCGGGAGGGGTCTCGGAGGAGACGGCCCCGGGGGCCGGCTCGGATGCGGTGGGGGCCGCCTGGGAGGCCGTGGGCTCCTTCGGGCTCCGCGCGGCGTCGTCGTCCTGCGCGCGGTCCGGCTCGGCAACCACCTCGGACGCGGGCTGGGGAGCGTGTTCCGTGCCGTCCCCGCGGTCCTCCTCCGCCGGTGCGGCGGAGGCCGGGGGCAGCCACGGCAGGGCGGTCTCGGCCGCGGGCCGGCCCGTGGCGGCAGCGAAGCGGGCCGCGTAGTCGGACAGGTCCGGGTGCTCAGCGGGTTCCTCCGCGCCGCGCTCCGTCCCGAGGTCCCACGGGGCGGCGTGCGGGCGGTCCCGGCGGCGCGGGTGCTCCTCGGCCCTCCCGACCTGCGCGCGCCCCTCCCCGCCGGCGGGTGCCGTCCCCTGTTCCGGAAGGCCGAGGCCCTGGGCGCGGACGGGGCGCTGTTCTCCCGGGCCCCGCTCGCGCACCTGGTCGGTGCGGCGCTCCTCCAGGTCCTTGGCGACCTGGATCCCCTGGGTGCGGCCGCGCAGGCGCCGCGCGGCGGGCGTCTCGTCCGCCGGGTCGGGCTCGTGACCGGACACGACCTCCTCGGTGCGGCCGCGGTCCCGCACGGGGGTCCGCCTCCCGGCGGGCGAGACCGCGTCGGCGACCTCGTCCCGGCTCAGGGCACCGGTGTCGCCGACGGAGTAGGCGCTCTTGGAGGTGAGTCCGACGGGAGTCTCCCCGGAGGAGGCACGCAGGTTCGCGAACCACGCGTCGCTGGCGCGCTGCTCGTCGTTCTCGGTCGCATGGACCGGGTCGTCGCCGAACCCGTCCTCCCCCCCGTCCCGCTCACGGTCCTCGCTGCGGTCGGGTTCCTCCGGGGAGTCGGGCCGCCCGGGGCCGAGGCCCCACCCGAAGTAGTTGAGCACGCGTCGGCCGACCCCGCGGCTGGGGCCCTCCGGCCTGCCGGGCTCTCCTGTGGCGCCTTCGTCGGCTTCGAACGCGCGGGGGGCCTCGTCCCAGGCCTGCGCCGGGGCGCGGTCACCGGGTTCGGCGCGGGAGGCGACGGCGACCGGGACGCGTTCCTCGCGCGCGGGGGCCGCGGCCTCCTCCGGGGCCCTCCCGGTGAGGGCGTGCCCGGAGGCCACGGGGAGCTCGGGGGCGGCGGGGAGCGCGGGGGCGGCGGAGGCGCGCACCGGGGTCCGCTCCCTTCGCCCGTGCTCCGGGTCGGCCTCGGCCGGGGCCCGTTCGGGCACGGCCGGGGTGTACACGGGCTCGTCCACGAGCGCCGGAGCCGACGCGACGGGTTCGGCCACGCCGCGCAGCGGGGGCGCGGCCTCGGGGACGGGGCGCAGGGGGGCGGTGTCCTCGACGAGGACCTCGGCCGGTTCGGCCTCGAACTCCACCGCGCGGCGTCCGGCGCGGCCGCGCCCGGGCATGGCGAGGGGGCCCGCCTCGGGGTCCCGGTGCCAGACGCGCACCGCCACACGGACCTCGGACGGCTCGTACTCCGGAGCCAGGCGGGTGTACACCCTGGCCTCGGCGAGGAAGCGCGCCTGGGAGATGAGCAGCTCGGTCAGCCGCTTGCCCTCGATGACCGGCCGTGTGGCCAGCACCGTGATCACCCCGGGGGGCACGACCCAGAGCACCAGGTGCCAGCCGTTGCCGAACGCGAAGGGCGCGTTGAGGATGCTGAGCAGGACCACCCAGAGCGCGAACACGCCCAGGGCGACCCCGAACGTGCCCACCGGGAGCGGCATGGGCAGCCGGAAATCGTAGAGCTTGTACAGCCGCTTCTCGATACGCCAGATGTTGGTGTACGTGGGCAGATCCACGTTCCCGGCCTCCCTCGCCTATTCCGTCGATACGCCCATCGCTCGGGCGAGCGCCACTGCGATGACCTCGATGATGCCGGGGACGTAGAACACGATCCCGATGAAGATCGCCAGGATGATGAACTGCGCGAAGCGCGTGATCTCCCTGGTGAACAGGAAGAACACGGCCACGATGGACACGATGACGAGGAAGAGCGGCCCGAAGAAGCCGCGCAGGAAGTCGGCCAGGCCACCGGTGTCGGGGGCGTTCTCCGTCGGGGTCGTCCCGACCGCGAGGGAGATCAGGTCGGTGGCGCCGACGGCATGGAACACGTCCGGTGTGGATGACAGCAGGGGGAGCATGTCAGGCGCCGTCCTCCGCAGTCGTGACTGGTGTGCTCATGGTTCTTCTCGTCTCCTTGCCTACTGGCCCCGTCACTCGCCGAACGAGCGAGGGGCGCCCTGGATGTCGCGGACGTGCCACTCGGTTCCGGAGTTGACGACCGTGACCAGGTAGTTCTGCGTCACCTGTCCGGCTTCGGCCCCGTCGGAGGCCGGGACGCTCCACGTGACCGTGGTCGCTACCTGTCGTACGTCATCATCCCCGTTCGGAGACTGTGATGGCACCGTCGTATCGGACAGTTCGACGAATTCCAGACTGTTCTCCGGAAGTGGGGCGATGGTGACACCCGCTTCGACGTAGCGCTCCAGGTGCGCGGGCTCCCCCGCGTAGGCCTCGAAGAAGCCCGGCAGCACCTCTGTGAGCTGCTCACCGGCCTGCGGATCGGTTTCGAAGGAGACGTCCTCCGGCAGGCTGGCCCGGGTGGGCGGGGCGAGGAAGGCGGGGGTACCGGCCACCACCAGGGACTCACCGTCGGCGTAGACGGGCACGTCCAGCCGCATGGGCTCGCCGTTGACGTCGGCCCGCACGATGACGGAGGCGTTGTGGTCGTCGTGGACGTCCACGGCGACGACCGTGAGGTTGTCCCCGGTGAGGCTGTCGACGGGGACGTCGAGCGCGGCGGCCTCGCCGTCGGGGACGAACGCGGCCAGGGCCGACAGGCGGGCCTCGGAGTCGGCGGTGTCGAGGTAGGTGTCGGCGAAGCGGAGCCCGAAGGCCGCTGCCGCCGTCTCCGGGTAGGTGGCCTCCTCGGCCTGTTCGGGCTCGTCCGAGGCCGTGGGCAGGGCGAACCCTCCTCGCAGGGGGAACCAGACGCCGTTGAAGACGACGACGATGATGAACGCCCACAGGACGGCGCGTCCCACGCCGACCCACCAGCGTCCGCCCGACCCGGCACGGAGCCGTCGGGTTCGGGGGGCGTCGAACTCGCTCTCGTCGCCCTCCCGGTCACGTACGGCGGTGCCGCGTCGTGACGCCTTCGCCATCCCCGCCTCCTGCACACTGTTCCGCGCCGTCCGCCTCGGACGGCGTATCCGCCATGCCCTTGTCTACCCCATCCCTATAGTGAGGCATTGTGGGGGTTGGGAGCGGCGTCCGTGACTGCGCGTTTTCCCGCTGAGAGCGCAATGCGCGCACCGGCTGAACTTCGCAAAAGGTGCATATCACGGCAATGACTCATGGAACTCATGGTGGGGCTGTGCCTGTCAGTCCAATTACGGTTGGCCCGGAAAGCGATTAGTCACCCGGCAGAGAGCAAGGTCTGGCCCCCGGGGGCAGGAAACCGTTGACGGGATGTAACCGGGATCTCCCTCCGCGGGAGCCGGAGCCCCCTGCCGGGAGCAGTTCACACCACTCCGGCCCCACCGCCCCCTCCGCCGTCCCCGGAACGCACGACTCCGCACAAGGACGAGCACCGCGCGGTGCCTATGATGGCGCGATGATCCCCCGCCGCCCGCTCGCACGGGCCCTGCTGGCCCTCTACGGCGCGCTGGCCGCCGTACACCTCTTCGTGCAGTGGTCGGACTCCGACGCCTGGTCCCGTCCGACACAGGCGCTGCTGATGCCCGTCCTCGCCGCGGTCCTGCTCACGGAGGCCGTCCGCGCGGGCGAGCGCCTCGCCGTCCTGACCGCGGCCGCCCTCGGCTTCTCCTGGCTCGGCGACACCGCACCGGCACTGGCCTCGGGCGACACGGCGTTCCTGCTGATGGTGGGGTTCTTCCTCGTCGCGCAGGTGGTGTACGCCGTCGCGTTCGGGCCCCTGCGCCGGGGCAGCGTCCTCCACCGCCGGCGGGCTCTGCTCGTCCTCTACGCCGCCGCCGTGGGCGCGCTGGTCTGGGCCTGTGCCCCCGGAGCGGGAGTCCTGCTGGTTCCCGTGCTCGCGTACGGGCTCTGCCTGGGTGCGGCGGCGGTCCTCGCCACGGGGGTGCACCCTCTCGCGGGGGCCGGCGGGGCGCTGTTCCTGGTCTCCGACGGACTGATCGCCCTCGGGGCGTTCGCCCCCGGCTTCGACCTGCCCCGGGACGGCTTCTGGGTGATGCTCACCTACACCGCCGCGCAGGCGCTGCTCGTGCTCGGCGTCCTGGCCCGCCTGCGGGCCCAGGAGGGGTCCCCCGCACCTGCACCGGGCGCGGAGGCGGCCGACAGGACGTGAGGGGCCGCGTTCCGCCGTGGTCACGGCGGGACGCGGCCCCTCACCCGTGCTGCGGGCCGGTGCGCCGGGTCAGACGTTGAAGCGGAACTACACCCC